>JALDXR010000239.1:0-5919 GCA_032154865.1 Nocardioidaceae bacterium | reverse complement strand
GTCGGGCTGGCCGGACTCGCACCGAACATCTGGATCGCGATCGGCTGCTTCGTCCTCGCCGGCGCGGCCGACATGGTCTCGGCGCTGTTGCGCGCGGTGATCTGGAACCAGACGATCCCGGACGAGATGCGGGGTCGGCTGGCCGGCATCGAGATGCTGTCCTACCAGCTCGGCCCACTCGGCGGTCAGGTCCGCTCCGGCGTGGTGGCCGACCTGACCTCGGTCCGGACCGCGATCGTGTCGGGTGGTCTGCTCTGCCTGGTCGGAGTCGCGGCCACCGCGGCGTGGCTGCGGGACTTCTGGAGGTACGACGACCGCACCGACGAGCATGCGGCCCGGGAACGCGAGGTACGCGCGACCTGGTGACGCGACGACGCCGGTGTGCGCTGTCCCGACCGAGGGAAATGAACCGCACTGTCCGGGTGGATCGCGCATGTGCAGCGCAGTAACGTCGAGAGTGCCTGTGACGACTCACGACATCCGTCGGATCATCAAGGAGAGGTCATGTTCGTCCAGGTCGTACAGGGAAACGTCGCCGACCCGGTCCAGCTGAAAGCGGCCGTCGACCAGTGGGTCAGGGATCTGGCGCCGGGAGCCGCCGGCTGGCTCGGCACAACGGCCGGAATCACCGACGACGGTCAGTCCATCGCTCTGGTCCGGTTCGAGTCCGAATCGACCGCGATGCGCAACAGCGACCGTCCGGAGCAGGACAAGTGGTGGGCCGAGACCGCCCCGTACTTCTCCGGAGAGGTCACCTGGAAGAACAGCATCAACGTGGACGCTGACATCGTCGGCGATCCGGACACCGCCGGGTTCGTTCAGGTCATCCAGGGCCGTTCGAGCAACCCTGCGCGGGCCAGGGAGCTGATGAGCCAGGATCCCGACGAGTGGCGGGCGTTCCGTCCGGACATCCTGGGCAGTCTCAGCGTCGAGCACGCGGACGGCGAGTTCACGACGGCGATCTACTTCACGTCTGAGGCTGAGGCCCGCGCGGGTGAGCGCAAGGAGCAGCCGGAGTATGTCCGGGCCGCGATGGAGGAGATGAACTCACTCAGCATCGGCGAGCCCGTCTTCCTCGATCTCAAGCAGCCCTGGCTCTACTCCCGGCGCTGACGCGGTCGCGTCGTCAGCCGACGACGATCCGAGTACGCATCTGCGACGAGTGCGGATCGCAGACGATGCGATAGGTGCCGGCCCGGAGCCGGACCGTGAACGCGCGGCGACCAGTGAACGGGACGGCGGTCTTGCGGTCCACGCCACGACCGCGGATGTGCCAGTTGTGCATGCCACTGCGGTCGCGGATGATCAGCCGGTAGCGTCCCGGCTGCGCCCGATGCCGACTCACCCGGATCGTGAAGCCGGGTCCGACGCTTCCCCGGATGATCGGCAGCTGTTGGTCCGCCTTCGGCGCCGGTGAGACCGGAGCGGGCGTCGGCGTGGCCGGCGCTGCTGAGGCCGGAGCGGTCAGTGCGGGACCGACCGCGAGGCCGGCGACACAGGCGATGGCGTATGCGCGAAATCTCACGTCTGCACCGTAACGTCAGTGCCCCCGGACTCGCTACAGACTGAGGTCCAGACTCAGCCGTCGAAGTGATCGGGATCGGGACCCAGCCGGTTGCCCGCGTCGAGCGCCTCGATGGCCTCGACGTCCGCAGCGGACAGCTCGAAATCGAAGACGTCGAAGTTTTCCTCGATCCGGGCCGGCGTCGTCGACTTCGGGATCACGATGTTGCCGATCTGCAGATGCCACCGGATCACCACCTGGGCCGGGGTCCGGCCGACCCGTTCCGCGATGTCGCGGATCGTCGAGTGCCGCAGGTCCTCGGACTGGCCGAGCGGACTCCACGCCTCGGTCGCGATGCCGAGCTCGCGGTGGGTCGCGCGCAGGTCGCGCTGGGTCAGGGTCGGATGCAGCTCGACCTGGTCGAGTGCCGGTCGCGTATCGGTCTCGTCGACCAGGCGACGCAGGTGACCCGCACTGAAGTTGGACACGCCGATCGCTCGCACCCGGCCGTCGTCGGCCAACAGCCGCTCCAGCGTCTGCCAGGTCTCGACGTACAGATCGCGGCCCGGCGCCGGCCAGTGCAGCAGGAACAGGTCGACGTACTCCAGGTCGAGCCGCTTGAGACTCGCCTCGAAGCCGGCCACCGCGGCCTCCCGGCCGAACTCGGACGGCCACAGCTTCGTCGTCAAGAAGATGTCCTGGCGCGGGATTCCGGACGCCCGGATCGCCTGTCCGACGCCCTCCTCGTTGTGATAGAGCGCGGCGGTGTCGATGTGTCGATAGCCGACCTCGAGGGCCTTGGTGACCGCGGGGATCGACTCGTCGTTCGAGACTCGCCAGACGCCGAATCCGAGTTGCGGAATCTGGACACCGTTGTTGAGTGTGGTGATCGGGCTGTCAGCCACCGATCGCTCCTTCGTACGCGGGCTTACGTCGTGGGCAACCGAGAGTATGTACCCGGCGTTCGGCCGGGTATCACGTCGTTGTCGACCGTACCTCGCCGTGCTCGACGCAGGTGGCGACCCAGCCGCGCGGCAGGACCTGGACCTTCATGCGTCGGCGGCAGGTCGCGCAGTATCGCGGCGGCTCCAGCTCGCGACGCTCCTGACAGCGTTCGTGACCCCCGGCCGCCACCGGCTCCCCGCAGCGATCGCAGAACGGCTCGCTCACAATGTCTTCGACAGCTCCTTGATCGGCATCTGGAGCTCGTCGAGCAGGTCGAGATCGTTCTTCGGGTCGCGGCCGAGCGTCGTGAGGTAGTTGCCGACGATGACGGCGTTGATGCCGCCGAGCAGGCCGTCGCGAGTGCCGAGGTCGCCGAGCGTGATCTCCCGGCCGCCGGCGTAGCGGAGGATCGTCCGCGGCAGGGCCAGCCGGAACGCCGCGATCGTCCGCAGTGCGTCGGCCGACTCCACGACCGGCAGGTCGGCGAACGGTGTGCCCGGACGCGGGTTCAGGAAGTTCAGCGGCACCTCGTCGGGCTCGAGCTCGGCGAGCTGCGTGGCGAGCTCGGCGCGTTGCTCGACGGTCTCCCCCATCCCGACGATGCCGCCGCAACACAGCTCCATGCCGGCCGCGCGGACCATCTGGCAGGTGGACCAGCGCTCCTCCCAGCTGTGGGTGGTGGCGACCTTCGGGAAGTACGACTTCGCCGCCTCCAGATTGTGGTTGTAGCGGTGGACGCCCATCTCGGCCAGCTCGTCGACCTGCGCCTGGGTGAGCATGCCCAGGGAGCAGGCGATGTTGATGTCCACCTCGGCCTGGATCGCCCGGATACCCTCGCCTACCTGGGACATCAGACGGGCGTCGGGACCGCGGACCGCCGCCACGATGCAGAACTCACTCGCCCCGGTCGCGGCGGTCTGCTTCGCCGCCTCGACCAGCTCCGGAATGTCGAGCCATACCGCCCGCACCGGCGACGTGAACTGACCGGACTGGCTGCAGAAGTGGCAGTCCTCGGGGCAGCCGCCGGTCTTGAGCGACACGATCCCCTCGACCTCGACCTCGGGCCCACACCATCGCATCCGGACATCGTGGGCGAGCTCGAGGAGCGCCGGGATCTCCGCGTCCGGGAGTCGCAACATCTCGACCAGATCGGGATAGTCCAGGCTCTGACCTCCCTCGAGGACCTGGCGGCGAGCACGGGCAAGGAGGTCCTCGGTCATGGGGCGCAATCTACTCGACCCGGTCAGCACCGGACTCCGGTGACCAGATTGATCTGCCAAATGATGGCCTAACCTCCCAACACCCCAGGTGAGACCGGTAATCTGTGCGCTCAATGACCCGGACTACGCCCTGGAGGGGGCCGGACTTCAGCGTGCCCGAGTTCGACCGGGACCACCTGTGGCATCCGTACACCTCGATGACCGATCCGCTGCCCACCCATCCGGTGGTCGAGGCGGACGGCGTGCGACTCCGGCTCGCCGACGGCCGGGAGGTCGTCGACGCGATGGCGTCCTGGTGGTGTGCCATCCACGGCTACCGGCACCCGGAGCTCGACGCGGCCGTCCAGGACCAGCTCGGCCGGATGGCCCATGTCATGTTCGGCGGTCTCACTCACCAACCCGCGGTGGAGCTGGCGGCCCGGCTCGTCGACCTCACTCCCGACGGGCTGTCGCGGGTCTTCTTCGCCGACTCGGGATCGGTCGCCGTCGAGGTCGCGATCAAGATGGCGCTGCAGTACCAGCGTGGGATGGGCCGTCCCGACCGCACCCGGCTGCTCACCGTACGCGGCGGCTACCACGGCGACACATTCGCCGCGATGAGCGTCTGCGATCCCGTGACCGGAATGCACGCGATGTTCACCGAGGTCTTGATGCCGCAGGTCTTCGCCTCGCGGCCGCCGGCCGGGTTCGGCACCGACATCGGCCCGTGGACCGACGAGGTCGGGGCGCTGATCGAGGAGCATCGTGACGAGCTCGCCGCGATCGTCGTCGAGCCGGTGTTGCAGGGCGCCGGGGGCATGTACGTCTACGAACCCGCCTGTCTGTCGGTCCTGCGCAAGCTCGCCGACGAGCACGGCCTGCTGCTCGTGTTCGACGAGATCGCGACCGGTTTCGGCCGCACCGGCGCGATGTTCGCGGCTGAGCACGCCGGTGTTGCTCCGGACCTGATGTGCGTCGGCAAGGCACTCACCGGCGGCTACCTGACCCTGGCGGCGACCCTCGCGACCGATGGGGTGGCCCGGACCATCTCTGCCTCGGAGTCCGGCGCACTCATGCATGGCCCGACGTTCATGGCCAATCCGCTCGCGTGCCGGGTCGCGACCGCGTCGATCGACCTTCTCCTCGCCGGCGGCTGGGCCGACGAGGTCGCGCGGATCGAGTCGGAGTTGGTCGCCGGCCTGGCCCCGGCCCGCGATCTGACCGGCGTCGCTGACGTCCGTACGCTCGGCGCCGTCGGCGTGGTCGAGTTGGAGCGGCCGGTCGACGTCGCCGCCGCGAGCGAGCTCGCCCTCGAGCACGGCGTGTGGCTGCGTCCGTTCGGGCGCTTGATCTACACGATGCCGCCGTACGTCACCGGCGACGACGATCTGGCCATGATCTGCTCGGCGATCCGGGCGGTCGCGGAGGACTCGATCGCCGCCGAGGGGGTGCCGTGAACGGACTGACCCGCTGGCTCGCCGAACAGCGAGCGGCGCGTATCTCGGGCGGTCTCGAACGACGGCTCGTCGTGCGCGAGGAGAGCCTGATCGACCTCGCGGGCAACGACTACCTCGGCCTGGCCGGCGATCCCGACGTCGTCGAGGCCGCGATCCGGGCTGCTCGTGAGTACGGCACTGGAGCCGGCTCGTCCCGGTTGGTCACCGGCAACCTGCCGATCCACGAGCAGCTCCAGGGCGAGCTCGCGGAGTTCACGAAACGACCCGCGGCTCTGGCCTTCTCGACCGGCTACCACGCCAATCTCGGCGCCGTCACTGCTCTGGGCGACGCCGACACGCTCATCGTGTCCGACGCTCACGTCCACGCCTCGCTCGTCGACGCCTGTCGACTGGCCCGCGGCCGGGTCCAGATCGTCGGCCACAACGACGCCGGCGCGGTACGGGTCGCTTTGGCGGAGCGGGTCGAGCCACGCGCGCTGGTCGTCGTCGAGTCGATCTATTCGGTCCTCGGCGACGCCGCGCCGCTGGCGGATCTGGCCATGCTGTGCACCGAGCACGACGCCACCTTGCTGGTCGACGAGGCGCACGCGGTCGGGGTCGCCGGCGACGGGGGTCGCGGGCTCGCCTATGACATCGACTTCGCCGAGCCGGATCGACTCGTCGTGACCGCCACGCTGTCCAAGGCGCTCGGCGCCCAGGGCGGCGTCGTACTGGCCGAGCCGACGGTGATCGACCATCTGGTCAACACGGCGCGGGCGTTCATCTTCGACACTGGGCTGGCCCCGCCGGCCGCGGGCGCTGCGCGGGCGGCGCT
>JALDXR010000238.1:0-5921 GCA_032154865.1 Nocardioidaceae bacterium | reverse complement strand
CCCATAGAGCGCGCGGGCTCGGACGTTGTCCGGCTTGACGTCGAGCCAAAACCCGGTGCGCGCCGGCCGCATACGCCCGGCTGGTCATCGTCCACAGCAATGACCGGCCGAGGCCGCGGCTGCGATGCGCCGGATCGATGACCATCCGGCGCAGCTCGACCACACCTTCGACCGTGCGTAGGCCAGCCGTGACGCCGAAGCCGACGACGGTGTCGTCGAGTACTGCGACGAGATGCGCTTGGTCCGGGTCGCTCCGGCACCGCTCGTGCCAAGCCCGGCCGGTCTCGCCCAGCCACTCCGTAGTGTCGACGGCCGACTCGATCGCCAGCACCCGACCCAGGTCCTCGTCGGTCGTCCGGCGCACCGTCAGCACCCGGCCCGGCTAGCGACGCACGACGATCCGCCACTCAGACAGCAACCATCCGTCACTCGGACCGCAACCATCCGTCACTCAGGTCTGGCCAGGTGTCTGTCTAGGTGGCGGATCGTGGCTGTCGCAGTGGCGGATGGCGGCTGTCGGAGTGGCGGATCGTCGCTGTCGGAGTGGCGGATCGTCGAACTGCCGTGGGAGCGGCCGAGGGCGGCGGCGTCTTGCTCCATGCGTGGCACCATCTCGGCGAGCCGACGGCGCATGACACGCTCGGCGATGCCGGAGCCGGTCAGCGGCCGGGCGAGCATCGCCGCGACGACCGACTTGGGCACGTAGATGCGGCGGGCCCGCTTGGCGATGCCGTCGGCGATCATCGTGGCGCAGTCCTCGACCGACGTGGTGGTGTTGGCCGGCCACGGGAGCTTCCGCCGGGTGGCTTCGAAGGTCGGCAGGTCGGCCTCGGCGTCGCGTACGAGGTCGGTGTCGACCCACGACGGATGGCAGATGCCGACGTCGACGCCGAGATGCATCAACTCCTGCCGCATCGCCAGGGCGAACGCCTCGGCGCCCGCCTTCGAGGCGTCGTAGGCCGCCATGCCGGCCAGCGGACTGAACGCGGCGAGGGAGGCGATGACCAGGACGTAGCCGCGGCGCTCGATGACATGCGGCAGCGCCGCGTGCGCCGTACGGAACATGCCGGTGAGGTTGACGTCGACGACCCGCTGGAACGCGGCCGGATCGATCTGGCGAACCGTGCCGTAGGACGCGATCCCGGCGTTGGTCACGACGATGTCGATGCCACCGAGCTGCTCGGCGACCTCGGCGACGACGCGGTCGGTCGTGGCCTGGTCGGTGACGTCGAGCTCGTGCCAGACGTGCTGTGGGCCGAGCTCCTTGGCCAGCGCGGCCAGGTTGTCCGGCTCGAGTCCGGCCAGGGCGAGCGTCGCGCCGCGATCGGCGAGTACGCGAGCGGTCTGGGCACCGATGCCGCGAGCGGCGCCGGTGATGAGCACGACCTTGCCGTCGACATCGTACGAACGACTCATATACCGACGGTATCCGAAATCTGATAGTGGTGTCACCAGGAGGCTCATATGCCCGCTAGTACGGAATTCATCAGCGCAATCTCTAGACCGATACGTCCCGTACTCCCTACTGTGACCTCGGCACGCCGCTGAGCCCCGCGGTGTCGGCCGAACCAGCATCGATATCGATGCGCCCGCATCAGTCCAAGGAGGGACTACGTTGCGACTACTCAAACCACTCGCGTGTTTAGCGTTATTGGGCGGCGGCCTGACGGCGTTGACGGCCACCGGCTCGGCCGGGGCCAACCCAGATGATGGCGCCCGAGATCGGCCCTTGCTGCAGCAGCTGAGGGCCGATGCCGAGGGATCGGTGACGGTCACCGGCGAAGACGCGACGCATCGCCTGGGCTTTATCCGAGCGGGACGCAACGGCGATCTGCTGTCGACCAGCGACGCGAGCCCGGTCGCCAAGGCCGAGGCGTTCCTCGACGACTATGCGCCCCTCCTCGGCGCTCCGGCCGACGAGCTCGTACGCCAGTCGGTGCAGCGCGACCGCTACGGCTCGACAGTGACGTACACGCAGCACTACAAGGGCCTGCCCGTCTTCGGCTCGACGGTGCTCGCACACCTCGACAAGGCAGGCGACCTGACCAGCGTCAATGGCGACGCGGTCCCCAACCTGTCCCTGTCGACCGACCCGACGTTCGGCAAGGGTGCGGCGTCGCATCGCGCGGTCCAGACCGTACGCGCGGACCCACCCGGTGAGGACGGCGCGGAGGCCGACACCGCCGGCATCAAGGCCGCGTCCGCTCGTCTGGTCGTCTACCGCGAGGGCCTGATCCGCGGCGTGCCCGGCGACAGTGAGCTGGTGTGGCAGGTCGAGGTGACCAACCGCAAGAACGTCCGCGACATGGTGTTCATCTCCGCCACGACTGGCAAGCCGGTCAACCGCTACACCCTGATCGACAACGCCCTGCACCGGATCGTTTACGAGCGGGTGCACACCCCGGCCGCCAAGGTCTGGGAAGAGGGCGACCCGTTCCCGGGTGCTCTCAACGTGGACCAGCAGAACATCGTCCACGGCAGTGGTGAGGCGTACTGGTTCTTCTCCAACGTGTTCGGTCGCGACTCCTACGATGGGGCCGGTCACATTATGGAGACGGTCAACAACGACCCGCGGATCCTGTGCCCGAACGCGAACTGGAACGGCATCACGACCAACTACTGCAACGGCGTGACGGCCGACGACGTGGTCGCCCACGAGTGGGGTCACGCCTATACCGAGTTCACCCACGGCCTGATCTACCAGTGGCAGCCGGGTGCGCTCAACGAGTCGTACTCCGACATCTGGGGTGAGACCGTCGACCTGATCAACGGCCGGATGGACGAGGACGAGGGCGACATCACCGCCAAGCGTGCCGACGGCGCATGCTCGACGCACAGCCCGGCGCGTCCGCTGCTGACGATCAACAGTCCGGCTGACATCGCCAAGGACTGTGCGACCGGCGGCGCTGCCTTCGGCCCGCAGCTCGACGGCACCGGCATCACCGGGGACGTCGTTCTCGGCCTCGACGCGGACGAGGACGGCGACAACGATCCGAACCCGTTCGACCTCGAGGGCAGCAAGTACGACGGCTGCAGCACCTTCACCAATGCGGCCGACCTGGCCGGAAAGATCGTGATGGTCAACCGCGGCCTGTGTGGCTTCGAAGTCAAGGCCCGCAACATCGACGCGGCCGGCGGCGTCGGAGCTGTCATCGCCAACCGTGATCCGTTGCCCATCACCATGTCCGGCGACGCCGACCCCGACCCGTCGATCTCGAGCGTCTCGATCGGCCGCGACGACCGCACCCTGATCGCCAACGCGATCGAGGGCGACGGCGCCACGGTGAACGTGACGATGAAGGACGCCGGCGGCGCGCGGGAGGACTCCTTCCGCTGGCTGATCGGCGAGGACGCCACGGCGTTCGGTGGAGCGATCCGCGACATGTGGACGCCGACCTGCCACGGCGACCCCGGCAAGGTGACTGACGCCGAGTACACCTGCTCGACCGACGACGGTGGCGGCGTGCACAGCAACTCCGGTGTCCCTAACCACGGGTACGCATTGCTCGTCGACGGCGGCGACTACAACGGCGTGACTGTCCCGGCGATCGGCCTCACCAAGGCGGCCGCGATCTACTACCGGGCGATGACCGTCTACCAGACGCCGACGACGAAGTTCCCCGACCACGCCGACTCGCTCGAGGCGGCCTGCACCGACCTGATCGGTCAGCCGATCAACGAGCTCAGCACGGACGAGAACGACAGTGCCGTGTCGAGCCAGGTCATCGACGCCTCCGACTGCGTCGCCGTCGCTGCGATGACGCAGGCGGTGGAGCTTCGGACCGACCCGGTGCAGTGCAACTTCCAGCCGCTGCTCGACCCGGACACCCCGGCGCTGTGCGCCTCCGGCAAGCCGAAGACGTTCTACCGTGAGGCGTTCAGCGACAAGCTCAACGGCTGGACCCGGGCGGCCTCGGCCGTGTTCGACCCGGACGGCGCGATGAACTGGGAGACCAGCACCAGCCTGCCGGGCGGACGGGGCGGCAAGGCCGCATTCGCTCCCGGCCCGGACGCGGGCGACTGCACCGGTGCCGAGGGTGACATCTCTGGTGTCTCCCGGATCACCAGCCCGTTGATCCGGACCCCGGACAAGTCCGGTGTCTTGGCGCTGAGCTTCCAGCACTACGTCGCGACCGAGAACGGCTTCGACGGAGGCAACCTGAAGATCAGCGTCAACGACGGCCCGTTCGAGCAGGTGCCGGTGAACGCCTTCATGTTCAACGACTACAACACCACGCTGACCTCGGCGGCCGGCGGCAACACCAACCCGCTCGCGGGTCAGCCGGGCTTCAGCGGTACCGATGGTGGCGAGGTCCACGGAAGCTGGGGCGAGTCGCAGATCGACCTGTCGATGATCGGTGCCAACCCCGGTGACCAGCTCCGGCTGCGCTTCGACTTCGGTCGGGACGGCTGCGGCGGCCTCGACGGTTGGTATGTCGACGACATCCGGATCTCGACCTGCAAGGCGACCTCCGGTGTCGCGGCAGACAGCCCGAAGGGAGTGCGTCAGAGCCGATAGCTCCGGCGAGCCGCGATATCGCGGTGAGCCAGTGGGCCCCTGTGCCGTCAGTTCGACGGCGCAGGGGCCCATTACTTCGTCATGACCGCCGGTCGAACCCGCTCGTCGATCTCCGCCTGAGCGAGGTCGAGGCAGCACGGCCGGAGCCCGGGCAGCTCCACCTGGCCCACCGTGGCGACCTGCGGGTCTCGACGGATGTCCTAATCGGGCGCTCGAAGTCTGTTCAGGTGTCGGGTGACCCGGGTCGGCACAGTGCCTAGCGTGGCTTTCGGTCCGAGCCGTGACCTGTGCCGAGGCTGGGAGGCGACGTGACGTACCGATCACTTTCGAAGAGGCGGATCGGAGGCGCCGCCGGAGCGGTGACGCTGTCCCTGGGAATGCTGGTGACGCTGGGGCCGATCTCGGCGTCCGCGGAGCCGCAGGGCCAGGGCAAGCCGGATCCGCTTGCTCCGGTCGACCCGCAGGTCTGGGAAGAAGAAGGCGAGATGACCTGGGACGACTACGTCCCGATCCGGCCAGACGCCTGGAACTCGGCCGCGACGAGCCAGGGCAGCGAGGTGCAGTACAAAACCGCCGTAATCCTGGTCGATTTCGAGGACCAGCCGTTCCTCGTCACCGAGGAGCCGGGCTCGCACCCGTTCGGCAACCCGCAGAGCGGATGGGACCCGGTGCCGGAGAGCGGCGTCAACAGCTGGTTCCAGGACTACTACACGGTCCCTAATCAGTACAACGGTGGCCAGACGCTGCACTCGTACTGGATGGAGGACAGCCACGGTCGGATCGGCGTCGACGCCCAGGTGTTCGGGCCGTACACGATGGACCACCACTGGTGGCAGTACGGCCTGAGCGAGTGGGGCGCCACCAACCCCGACACCAACATGTGCCCGGCCCAGACGGATGTCGCGGCTCCCGGTACGAACGTCACCAACCTCGAGGTCGAGACGACGGACTTCTTCTATGAGGGCGACCGGGTCCGGATCCTGCACGACCGGCTCGGCCAGGGCGCGCCGCCGGGGGCCACACGCACCGTGGTGGACATTCCTAACGACCACACTCTGGTCCTCGACCAGCCGATGCCGGAGATCCGCGACGGTGCGCGGGTCCACGACTGCGCCCTCGACATCCGTACCGACGGCGGCGCCGCCTGGCGGTCTGACGTCGGCTGTGCCCAGGGTCTGTGCGGCTTCGACAACGCGTTCTACGTCACCGCCGGGCACGACGAGTCGTCGACCTGGCAGGAGTTCGGCCCGATGATGTTCGAGAACCAGGAGGACGTCACCGACGCGTTCGGTAACCCGAACCCCGCCTTGCCCAACTCCTCGGTCACCAGATACGTGCCGTGGACGTCATGGCTTGCGGCGGCCAACCACTGGCCGAACGCGGGCGGCGGCACGTCGACCCA
>JALDXR010000237.1:0-5948 GCA_032154865.1 Nocardioidaceae bacterium | reverse complement strand
CGCCCGATCTGGCCCGCTCATCCGCCCGATCTGGCCCGCTGCCGGCCATTTGGGGCGGATCGCCGGGTCATTTGGGGCGGATCGTCGGGCCATTTGGGGCGGATCCGCGTCAGCGGGAGTAGAGGGAGGTGATGACGTCCTCGATCGCGGGTTCGTGAATCGACAAGTCGACCAGGTCGTCGCGGGTGCCGAGGGCGGCGACGACCGGAGCCGCGCTGGCGCCGGCCGGCAGCGACAGCGACTGCCGGGCGCCGTCGATCCGGGTCACCGTGGCACCCTCCACCGCCAGCGGGTCGGCCGGCGCGGCCAGGTCGACGACGACCGTACGCCGAGCCCCGCCCTCGCGATGCAGCTCCTCGAACCCGCCGTCGAAGACCAGCCGACCGTGGTCGATCACCATCACGCGTCGACAGACCTGCTCGATGTCGACCAGGTCGTGCGTCGTCAGCAGGATCGTCGTGCTGCGCTCGGTGTTGAGCTCGCGGAGAAACTCCCGAAGCTTCGCCTTGGTCACGACGTCGAGCCCGATCGTCGGCTCGTCCAGGTAGAGGATCTTCGGGTCGTGCAGCAGGGCGGCCGCGATGTCGCCGCGCATCCGCTGACCGAGCGACAGCTGCCGCACCGGCTGCTCCAGCAACCCACCGAGGTCGAGCAGGTCGACGAGGCGTTCGAGGTTGGCTTCGTACGTGCGGCGTGGGACCCGGTAGATGCGGCCGAGCAATTCGTACGAGTCGCGCAACGGCAGGTCCCACCACAGGCCGGTCCGCTGGCCGAACACGACGCCGATGTGGCGAGCCAGCTCGGTCCGGCGGGCCGACGGGTCGAGACCGGCCACCCGCAGCCGGCCGCTGGTCGGGACGAGGATGCCGGTCAGCATCTTCACGGTCGTGGACTTGCCGGCACCGTTGGGACCGATGTAGCCGACCGCCTCGCCGACGCCGATCTCGAAGCTGACGCCGTCGACGGCATGGACCTCATGGCGGTAGCGGCGCAGCCGACCGCGCTTGCGACGCACGATGAAGGTCCGTCGCAACTCGTCGACCTCGATGATCGAAGACATGGCCGGCTAGCTCCCCGTACTCCGATAGCGGCGTACCGCGATCCGCCAGAAGGCGGCCGCGGCGACCACGAACACTACCGCCGCGACCGGAGAGGCGAACTGGAACCAGCTCGGCAGATCGAACGGGTCGTCGATGTCGAGAACGTAGAGGCCGGGGTACCAGTTGACGAAGGCGATCGGGACGATGAACGTCACGCCCTTGACCAGCTCGGTCGGGTAGATCGTCAGCGGGTACTGCGTGAGCGTGTTGCCGCCGTAGGTGAAGGCGTTGGACACCTCGGCCGCATCACCCGCGAACACCTGGAACGCGCCGCCCATGACGAAGATGGCGCAGAAGATCACCGCACCGCAGAACATCGCGCCGACGAGGACGACGACCCGGCCGACCGTCCAGTCGATCGACACGGTCCAGAGCGCCCAGGTGAGCACGGCGAGGGATTGGGCGATGCGACCGATCCGGCGGATCGCGAACCGGTCGGCCGCGACCTGGACGATCGGCGGCACCGGACGTACGAGCATCTGGTCGAAGCTGCCGTCTCGGATCCGCCGGCCGAGGGCCTCGCTGTTGCCCACGAGCAGATCGGCCGCACCGAGCGCGAAGCCGGACATGGCGAACAGCAACGCGATCTGCGGCAGGCTGAAGCCGCCGAAGGCGTCCAGGTGGCCGAACATGATGATGATCGCCGCGAAGTCCAGGAAGGTGATCACGACCTGGACCAGCACCATGATCACGAACGACGTGCGGTAGGTCAGGGCTGCTCGTATCCAGGCGCCGGCGATGACGTAGAAACCCCGGACCGCCTCAACCACCCTGGACCACCACCTTGCGGACCGCGATGCGGGTCAGCGCGGCGCCGGCGGACAGCAGGATCACGATCCACAGCAACTGGACGCCGAGCAGCGGCGCCGCGTTCGTGCCGGTGCTGTCGCTCAGGAAGACGTCGATCGGGATCTGGATCAGGCAGCGGAACGGCAGCAGGTCGGCGATCAGCCGCAGCCAGTCGGGAAAGACGACGAGCGGCAGCATC
The DNA here is from genome assembly GCA_032154865.1 of Nocardioidaceae bacterium. Lineage (GTDB taxonomy): Bacteria > Actinomycetota > Actinomycetes > Propionibacteriales > Nocardioidaceae > DATFRX01. The sequence continues at coordinate 3,860 of JALDXR010000237.1, read as the reverse complement.
ATGCCGGAGAAGAACAGCTGCGACAAGATCACGATCCAGTGCGGTCCCTGGATGTCGATGATCCAGTACGCCAGCAGACCGAGCAGGTAGCGCAGGCCGAAGCTCACCACGATCGCCATCAGGATCGACAGCGCCAACAGCACCCAGGTCGTGGTCCGGTCGGGCCAGACGAGATCGAACAGGAGAGCACCGACCACGGTGGGAATGACTCCGCGCGCGAGCAGGTGGTACGCGCCGCGCCCGAGGTCCTCGGCCAACCGGAGCCCGAGCAGCGACACCGGCCGGTGCAGGTCGATGGCTGCCGCGCCGGTCCTTATCCGCTCGACCAGCTCGTCGACGACGAAGCCGCCGAAGATGGCGACCGGGGCGATCAGCGCCTGCGCGATCCAGGCGAAGGTCACCGCCTGGTCGATGTCGTAGCCGCCGAGCGACGGCCGCACCTCCCAGAGCGCGATGTAGGTGTAGGCGATGACGACGCCGAAAACAGTGTTTGTAAAAGCTCCGGCCAACGTCGCTGCCCGGTACGTCGCATAGCGGCGGAACCCCCGGACCGCGAGGGCGGCGTACAACCCCGCCGTACTGGGGGCGCGGTCAGTGTTGATAGGTCCCGACGAGGATGGCTCGAGCCAGCGTCTTGAACGCCAGGTTGAACGACACGACGGTGGGGGTCGCCGACGAATCGACGCCGAGCTTCTCCTCAGACACGGCATGCACGACGAAGTAGTAGCGATGCACCTGGTCGCCCTCGGGCGGAGCGGCGCCCATGAATCCCTCGCCGCCGCCGTCGTGGCGGGTGTGGAACGCGCCCGGAGGAAGCTTGGCGTCGTCGGATCCGGCGCCGGCCGGCAGCTCGGTCACGTCGGCCGGGATGTCGACGACGACCCAGTGCCAGAACCCCGAGGGGGTCGGCGCGTCCGGGTCGAAACAGGTGACGACGAAGCTCCTCGTCTCGGCGGGAAATCCGCTCCAGGACAGGTGCGGGGACGTATTGCCCTTGGCGGCGACGTGGTCGTCGGGCAGCGGCGCGCCGTCGCGCACCGACTCGCTCGTGACGGAGAACGCGCCGACGCGGGGCAGGAGATCGTAGGGGTTCGGGCTCACGGGCCGGTCAAGACTCATGTCTCGAACCTACCGCTCGGAGCCGGTCCGGCGTCCAGGTGATGGATGTGTGATCTGGGCGCTCGAGGACGGTTCTACAGTCCTGGGATGGACGGCGATTCCGAGCACCCGCCGTACCCGGTCGGACTCCGGTTGGCCGGGCGTTCGGTCGTGGTCGTCGGCGGTGGCCAGGTCGCCGGACGACGGATCCCCGCCCTGCTCACGGCGGGTGCGGCCGTCACGGTCGTGTCGCCGTCAGTACGACCGGCGCTGGAGGGCATGGTCGACGCCGGTGAGCTGCGCTGGATCGCCCGGCGGTACGAGGACGGTGACCTGGCCGACGCGTGGTACGCACTGGCCGCGACCAACGACGCGGACGTCAACTCGGCCGTCATCGCCGAGGCCGATCGGCGCCGGATCTTCTGCGTCCGGTCCGACGACGCCCGCCGCGCCAGCGCCTGGACACCAGCCTCGGGCCGGCACGACAACGTGACGGTCGCGGTGCTGTCCAACCGCGATCCGCGACGCTCGGCCCGACTGCGGGACGCGATCGTCGAACGCCTCCGCGACGGCGACCTCGCCGACCGGCACTTCCGCGACCATGTGCCTGGCGTGGTTCTGGTCGGCGGTGGTCCGGGCGATCCCGAGCTGATCACATTGGCCGGCCGTCGGGCACTCGCCGAGGCCGACCTCGTGATCGCGGATCACCTGGCGCCGCGGGAGCTGCTCTCGGAGCTGCCGGCGCATGTCGAGGTGGTCGACGCCTCCAAGCTGCCGCGGGGCCGGGCGGCGGCGCAGGCCGAGATCAACCGGCTCTGCATCGAGGGCTTCCGCGCCGGGCACCGGGTCGTCCGGCTCAAGGGCGGCGACCCGTTCGTTTTCGGGCGCGGGCACGAGGAGGTGCAGGCATGCGCAGCCGCGGGGGTGCCGTGCACGGTGCTGCCCGGACTGAGTAGCGCGATCGCGGTTCCGGCGCTGGCCGGCATCCCCGTGACGCATCGCGGCATCGCCCACGGGTTCACTGTGGTGTCGGGGCACCTGGCGCCGGACGACCCCGAGTCGCTGGTCGACTGGGCGGCCCTCGGTCGCCTCGGCGGCACACTGGTGCTTCTCATGGCGGTGGCGAACCTCCGCGCGATCGCCGGACGACTGCTGCGCGAGGGACGGGCGGCCGAGACACCGGCGGCTGTCGTCGTCGAGGGGAGCATGCCGGGGGAGCGACGGCTGGTGACCCGGCTGGACCGGCTGGCAGACGAGGCCGAGGCCGCCGGCGTCCGGGCTCCGGCGATCGTGGTGATCGGTGAGGTCGTGGCACTGGCGGACCAATGGCCGAGCTGATCGAGATCGAGTCGGCGGCCGATCCACGGCTCGCGGACTACGTGGACCTCCGTGATGTCCAGTTGCGGCGACGCCTCGAGACCGAGCACGGGCTGTTCATCGCCGAGGGCGAGAAGGTGGTCCGGCGCGCGATCGAGGCGGGTCACCGGCCTCGGTCCTTCCTGATGGCTTCGCGATGGCTTGCGGGGCTGGCCGATGTGTTGGAGGCGGCGCCGGACGTCCCGTGCTTCGTGGTGAGTGCGGCTCTGGCCGAGGAGATCACGGGTTTCCATGTCCATCGGGGCGCGCTGGCGTCGTTGCACCGGCGCCCGCTGCCGCCGGTCGAGTCGGTGCTGGCCGGTGCGCGTCGAGTCGTCGTGCTCGAGGACATCGTCGACCACACCAACGTCGGCGCGATCTTCCGGTCCGCCGCCGCACTGGGGTTCGACGCCGCGGTCTTGTCGCCTCGGTGTGCGGACCCCTTGTACAGGCGGTCGGTCAAGGTCTCGATGGGAGCCGTCTTCGCGTTGCCGTACGCCCGGATCGGCTCCTGGCGCGAGGCGATGGCCGTGCTCCGTGACAGTGGGTTCACGACCTTGGCGCTGACCCCGGACCCGGACGCGGAGGACCTTGCGGAGTTGGTCGCTCCGGCGCGACCGGCGCTGGTGGTCGGCGCCGAAGGCGACGGACTGAGCTCCCGATGGCTCGAGGGCGCCGACCGTCGCGTCCGGATCCCGATGGGCGGCGGCATCGACTCGCTCAACGTCGCCGCCGCGACCGCAGTCGCCTGCTGGGCCCTGACGAGGGGCTGACTCAGGCCTCGGGGCGTACCGCCGCCGTCACCGGCCAGTCGACCGGGAACTGGTCGGCGACCGACTCGGCGTCCTTGAGGAGCCGCTTGCGGGCCCGGCCCGGCAGTCGATCGGCGAAGACCCGGCCGTAGAGGTGGTCCGTCTCGTGCTGGAGGCAGCGGGCCAGCAACCCGTCGCCCTCGTACGCCACCCGCTGGCCGCGATGGTCGACGCCCTCGACCCGGGCCCAGTCCGGCCGGGCACAGATGCTGAACACGCCGGGTAGCGACAGGCAGCCCTCGTCGTCCTCGACCAGTCGCCGGTCGCGTCCTTCGGGCAGGATGAGCCCGGGATTGCACACCACGCCGTAGTGCCGCTCGCCCGAGTCGTCGGTGCAGTCGAACACGAACACCGCGAGGTCCACCCCGATCTGGTTGGCGGCGAGACCGACGCCGTCGGCGGCGTACATCGTCGCGCTCATGTCGGCGACCAGGGTCGCGAGTGCCTCGTCGAAGACGGTCACCTCCACCAGGGCGCGATGCATGACGGGCTCGCCCCATCGTGTGATGGGCCGGACGGTTCCACCCCCAGGCAGGCCGTCGCTGGGCGTTTCAGACACGCGCGCAGGGTAGCGGACCGCGAGCCGACCCCTGG
>JALDXR010000236.1:0-5958 GCA_032154865.1 Nocardioidaceae bacterium | reverse complement strand
GCCCGTGATCAGGTCGGCGGCGACGGCTCCCGTCGCACCGACCACCAGGGCGCAAAACCGAGTCACGACGGCCCTCCCTCGCCCACCAGTGCCACGGCCCGCCGGGTGGCCTCGGCGTTGGACGCGAACACCTCGGCGCCGGCGGCGGCGAGTGCGGTCGCCTGGGCTCCGAGCCCCTGCGGATCCGCGGCCGTGCCGACCAGCGCCACGATCACCGGAACATCATCCTCGACGGCCGCGTCGATCGCCGGAGCGAGATCGGCTGCCGGATCCGGATGGGCGCCGTGCCCGAGCACGACGTCGAGCAGGAGCACCGCCGTGTCCGGGTCGGCCGCGAACTTCGCGAGATGCTCCAGCCGCAAGGTCGAGTCGATCATCGGATGGGCCCGCCCCGCAGTCAGCGCGTCATCGCCGAAGTCGATCATCAGATGCGCCGGCGCCGCCAGCGACGCACCCAGACCGAGGTGCGGCTCCAAGGGGATGTTGCTGCGCACCGGGCCGAGTGCCTCGGCGGCGATCACCATCGCCTCGTCGCAGAGCGTCCCACCGCCGAACAGTCCACGCAGGTAACCGTGGCGGGTGCTGGCCGCGCGCTCTCCCCAGGTCGGCCAGGTCGGTGCCGGTCGGCCGAGCGCGGCCAGCGCCCGTTCGGTCCCGGCGGTGAGATCCGGCTCGCCCCGGCCCAGCAGCAGGAACTCCACGGGCGTCGAGAGTGCGCTCGCGAAGCCGACCAGATCGGCGGCGACGGACGGCGCCGGTGGCTTCGACACCACGACGATCAGGTCCGTCGCCGGGTCCGCGTCGAGGCGTCGCAGGGCCTGCCGCGTCGACACTCCGCTCACCGGCTCCGACAGGTCCCGCCCCCCGACTCCGAGGGCAGCGGTGATTCCGATGCCGGCCGCGTCGAGCAGACTCAGGACCTGCTGGCATCCGGTCCCCGACGCGCTCACCACACCGATCGGCCCGGGGCGTACCGCATTGGCGAAGCCCAGGCCGAGTCCGCCCACGACGGCGGTGCCGCAGTCCGGTCCCATCACGAGCAGGTCTCGCTCGCTCGCCGCCGTCTTGAGCCGGATCTCGTGAGCCACTGGCACGTTGTCGCTGAAGACCATGACGTCGCGCCCGGCCGCGAGAGCGTCCATCGCCTCGACGAAGGCACTCGGCCCGGGTACGGAGATCAGCGCCAATGTCGCGTCGGAGTCGCGCAGTGCCGATGCGGTCGTCCGCGGCGGTGCAGTTTCATCTACACCTTCGGCTGGGGTTTGCTTGGCGTCCGTGAGCGCCGCATCGACCGCGGCCAGCGCCGTGTCGAGGTCACCCTCGGAGCCGAGCCGGATGGCCACGACCATGTCGTTGGGTCCGGCGTCCGGGAGCTCGAATCCCATGCCGGCAAGCAGATCCAGGTTGAGCGGCGTCGCCATGGCGACCATCGCCGCGTCGACGCCGGGCTCGGACCCGACCGATCGACTCACCTCCATGAGCGTGACGGAGTCGGCGTAGGCGCCGCCGCGTACCTCGACGTGGTTCATCCCGCACCATCCAAGGCCAGCGAGATGCCGAGCGCGAGCGCCGCGCCGGACGTGTGGCCGATGTCGATCAGCCGTTCCCGGGCCGCGTCGACGCCCGATCCCGACTGCAAGGACAGCAGCAGCTCGCGGCAAGCCCGGATCGCCTCGCCTTCCGCGGCCCTCCGCAGCAGGGTGGCCGACAGGCGGGTGGTGCGATCCGCCGCGTGTGTCAGGACTGCGTCGACGATCGGCGCCAGCGGTCGCTGCGTCGCGTGCCGTGCGACCAGCCAGCCGGCGAGTACGTCGTCGCCGGACGGCGTCAGCCCGTCACCGCGACCGAGGAGGGCAAGCACGGCCTCGGCATTCGAGTCGGCGAGAGCTCGCAGTGCCGTCGCCGGGAGATCGAGACGGACTCCGGCTGACCATGGGGGCAGAGTCCCGAGCCGGGGTACGCCCGGATCGACCAATCGCGTCAGCGTCACGACGTACTCGCCGAGCCGAACCTCGCCGTCACCGACCTCGATGCGAGCGCCGTCGCCGACGTCGGGCAGTCGCCGCAACGTCGTGCGCAGCCCGATCGGGAGGTCGACCGCGTCCCGGGCGAGGACTCCGACGCAGTCGCCGTCGACGTCGACGTAGACCGCATGCGTTCCGCTCGCGACCACCTCGACCGGCCGTCGCGGGCCCGAGATGCGGTCGGCCACCCACGGCGATCCGGCCGCGGGCATCGACGTCGCACTCACGCTCGCAATCTAGCCCCCGCTAAGCGTCCGGGAGGGCCAGCCACTCGTCCCAGCTGAGATCCCGCCCCACGTAGCGTGGTCGGGCGATCGGCCAGGACTCCGCGATCCAGCGCGGGACCAGGGCGTCAAGCGCCTCCTCGAGGTCGGTCCCGACGCACTCGTCGACGACCCACCACGAGATCTCGGCATCGGCCCCTTGCTTTTCGGGCGGATCGATATAAACGCATCCGAGCAGGGCGGTCTCGTCGGTGTCGAACAACGCGTAGTTGAACGACTCGTGCCGCGTGATCTCGTCCTCGTGTCGGGCCAGATCGACTCGGTCCTGCTCGTGCGTCATCGTCTCGGGCGGCCACCCCCAGGCGCGACCGTAGATTCGCCACAGCCGGGGCTGGGAACCCATCACGGCGATCATGTCGAGGTCCACGTCGCTGGCTCGAATGGGTCGCAGATGATGCCCGTACGCCACCGGCACGTGCGTCGGATGCACGAAGTCCGGTGGCAGCCACGGGGCTGACGTCGGGTCCGGCGGTGACGAGTCTTCGACGTCTGGTGCTCCAGGCACGGTGGTTTCCTCTCGGGTCGGAAGGCTGGGTGTCTCGTCCCACTGTGGCGGCGACGACGCCATCGAGACCATGCACAGCCTCGGGTGTACGAGTGGTGTGCGACTCGGCCCGCGTCAGACGCCGCCGGATCGCTCGCCCAGCGCCAGGCGGACAGCCTCGTCCGGTTGGAGCGCCCGGCCCACGTCGAGCGCGTCGTCATAGCGATCGGCACCGAGGCGTCGGCGCGCTTCGTCGACCGCCTTCGCGGCCGCCTCGGGATCCGGCCGGTAGTAGCCGTAGCCCTGCACCCCCGTCGTCTCCCGGATGGCCTGGGCCGCGCCGATCAGGAGCGGCACTCTCGCGTGGAGGTCCTCGGCGGCCTCCAGGACGGCCAAGGCGTCCAGGAGGTACGCGAGGTTGGCGAGGTCGCCGGTCTCCAACGACAGCCGCATGCCGTCGGTGAGGTGCCCGCGGGCCAGGTCAGCTCGGCCACGCGTCATCTCGACCTGCGCGAGGTTGTACAACGCGATGTACCAGCTGAGCCGATCGCCGCGACGCTGAGCCGACGCCAGCCCACGTTCGATGTGCTCGACGGCCCGGTCCGGATCACCGGTGAGCAACCTGACCGTACCGAGCCAGATCTGGCTGAGGGCTGCCGTCCACTCGCCTCTCGCGCCGGCCGCCTCGGCGAGCGGAAGGGCGGCCTGGAACTGCTCCTCGGCTGCGGCCAGGTCACCGGCGGCGAGGTCCGCGAGCCCGACTCCTGCGACGGAGTTCGCCTGGGAGAGGACATCGTCGCTGGCCGTCGAGTGCTCCACGGCGGCCACCCACCACGCTCGGCTCGCCTCGATGTCGTCCATGGCGAACGCCATCGTCGCGGCGGCCAGCTCGGCGCGAGCCCGCAGGTCGGCCGACACTTCGGTCGCCAGCACCGTCTCCGCCACCCGGCGGCCGTGTACGAGATGTCCGCGCAGCCACCAGTACAGCCACAACGACCAGGCGAATCGGGCCGCCTGGTCGAACTGCTTGGCCGCCAGGCTGCGCTCGATGGCGGCCGTCAGGTTGGCGTGATCGGCGTCGATCCGGGTCAGCCAGGTGACTTGCTCCGCGCGCTGATACTGCGGCTCTGCCTCCTCGGCCAGGGCCAGGAAATGGTCGGCATGCGCGCCGGCGGCCACGTCCCACTCACCGGCGTCGATCAGCTTGCGCCGGGCGTACTGCGCCACCGGCTCCAGGAGGCGATGCCGCAACGGCGCTCCGGAGGTGGAGGCGCGAACGACGAGCGACTGCTCGGCCAGCGACTCGAGGAGTCGGAGTACCTCAGACGGCCGCACCAGGTCGCAACGGCCGGCGATCGCCTCGAGATCGTCGAGCCGGAAGCCGCCGGCGAAGACCGACAGCAGTCGCAGCAGCGCTTGCTCGTCGGGTCGGAGCAACCCGTAGCTCCAGTCGAGGGCGGCGCTCATCGTCCGCTGCCGTTCGGGGAGGTCGCGGGCCCCGTCGAGGCTCGCCTGATCGAGTCGGGCGAGCAGCGTCGTGGGGTCGAGCAGCCGGGCCCGAACCGCCGTCAGCTCTAGCGCGAGCGGGATCCCTGCCAAGCGCACGCAGATCCCCGCCACCGCCTCGACCTCCTCGTCGGTGTCTCCCCACCCGGGCGACGCCGTCCGGGTCCGATCGAGGAAGAGCTGGACAGCCGGGGACGCGTGGACGACCGATCGAGAGGACGTGTCCGGCGGCAACGCGAGCGGCTCGACGAGCACCTCGGTCTCGGAGCGGATCCGCAACGGAGCCCGACTGGTCGCGAGCACGGTCAGGCCGGGCGCGGCGTCGATCAGTCGGGCGATCTTCGGAGCGGCGTCCAGCACGTGCTCGACGTTGTCCAGCAGGATCAAGACCTGACGGTCGGCGAGGGTCTCGACGATCGAGCTCAGCGGGTCGCGGTCGTCCGCCGCACCGGCATCGAGGGCGTCGACGATCGCGGGCAGCACGGCGTCGGCGTTCAGCAGCGGCGCCAGCTCGACGAGGCAGACTCCGTCGCTGAAGGCCGGTGCGACCGCGTCGGCCAGAGCGAGACTGAGCCTGGTCTTGCCCACACCGCCGGTCCCAGTGAGGGTGACTAGGCGACGGTCGGGCTCGCGGAGCAGCGTCGCGACTCGCCCGACTTGGTCGTCGCGGCCGATCAGGGGAGTGGCCGGTTTCGGCAGGGACCACCCCCTGCCTGCCTCGACCCGGTCGCTCGAAGCCTGGCTGGCTCGACGTCGCCCGGGAATCGACGCGATCAGGGCGGCCCGCTGTTCCTCGGCGATCGAGAGAGCATCGGCGAGGGCGCGAACGGTGTGGGGGTAAGGCCGGGTCCGGGTGCCGCGCTCGAGCGCACTGACGGCGTGGCTGCTGATGTGGGCCCGTTCGGCGAGCTCCTCCTGGGAGAACCCCGCGGCCTCGCGAAGCGCCCGCAGTTGCGGGCCGAACGAGCTGGGCTGGGCGGCGGTCACGCAGCCTTTCCTCCGTTGCTGAGTCGGTGTATGGCGTGGTGCTCGGCTCACACGGCACTCGGACAGTACGGCTGTACGGGTCCTGTGCGTGGTGCGTTCGGTGGAGCGACGCCCACACTCGACACCGAAATCACGATGCGAGCGGAGCGAGTCATGAGCACACCAGTCCTCCGGCGGTCCGAACAGGGTCATTGGACCCGGATGGTCGGGGTTGCCGGGACCTGCGTGGCAGCGATCGCCGCACCGGCCGTCAGGTGGATGGTCCACCCGGCCAGAACCATCCTTGGGAGGGACCCGATGAACAACACTTCTACGCGCCGATCCTTGCTCCGAAGCGGAGCCGCGATGATCGCCGGCGGCGTTCTGGCCGGTGGTGTCGTCGCTGGTACGTCTGCTGCGGCGGAGGCTCCGAACGCGCACATCACGGCGCACCCGACGAAGAGCAGCGTCGACAGCGGCGAGCAGTTCCGCGTCCACGGCCTCTTCACGATCAACGGCTCGGCGGCCGTCAACCGGACCGTCAAGATCCAGTCGAAGACGGCCGACGGTTGGACGAACCTCACCGGAGCGCACGTCTCGACCGGTAGTGACGGTCGCTATGGCCTGCGGGTGGTCCTCTCGATGAAGGGCAAGCGCACGCTGCGCGCGGTCGGCATCACGCCGAGCTCGTCGG
>JALDXR010000235.1:0-5958 GCA_032154865.1 Nocardioidaceae bacterium | reverse complement strand
GACCCGGACGACGCCCGACTCGATGCGGTGGATCTGCCACGAGTGGGTGCCGAGCATGAACACGTCGCCGGCCATCGACTCGACGGCCCAGTCCTCGTTCACCGTCCCGATGAACGTGTCGTCGGGCTCGGCGACGACGCGATAGTCACCGATCTCGGGGATCGCGCCGCCGGATGTCGCCGCCGCGATCCGGGCGCTCTTACGGGGCCGCACCTCGCCGTTGATCCGATCGTGATGGAGGTACGCCCCGCGCTTGCCGCGCCCGGTCTCGACTCCGTCGCTGACGAGTCCCAGGACTTCGTCGAACTGCGTACGGGTGAGCCCGGTGTAGTGGGCGGCTCCGCGTACGAGGTCGTACAGCTCGTCGGTGCGCCACTCGCGGGCGGCGACCTCGGCGACCAGCTGCTGGGCCAGGATGTCGAGCGGGAGCCGAGGCACCACGATCGTGTCGAGTCGGCCGGCCCGTACCGCGACCAGCAGCGCCGTGCACTCGACGAGCTCGTCGCGGGTCATCGGGTAGAGGCGGCCCTTCGGGGTGCCGGCCCGGCTGTGGTTGGACCGGCCGACCCGCTGAAGGAACGTGGCGATGCTGCGCGGCGACCCGATCTGGCAGACCAGCTCGCCCGGTCCGATGTCGATGCCCAACTCGAGCGAGGCGGTCGCCACCAGTGCCTTGAGATCCCCGGCCCGCAACCGCGACTCGACCCGGTAGCGGCGCGCCTTGGACAGGCTGCCGTGGTGGGCGGCGACGCAGTCGTCCCCCACCCGCTGACCGAGCTCGTGGGCGAGGCGTTCGGCCATCCGGCGGGTGTTGACGAACACCAGCGTCGTCTGGTGCTGCTCGACGTGGGTCGCGATGCGATCGAGGATGTCGCCCATCTGCTCGGCCGATACGACCGCTTCGAGGTCGCCCTCGGGCAGCTCGAGGGCCAGATCGAGATCGCGCTGATGGCCGATGTCGACGATGTCGGGCAGTCGCCGGTCACCCACCAGCAGCCGGCCGACCGTCTCGACCGGGCGTTGCGTCGCCGACAACCCGATCCGCACCGGACGCCGATCGCACAACGCCTCCAGCCGTTCGAGTGAAAGCGCCAGGTGGGCGCCGCGCTTGTCGCGAGCGACCGCGTGGATCTCGTCGACGATCACGGTCTCGGCGGTACGCAACGCCTGGCGACCGCGCTCACTGGTGACCAGGAGGTACAACGACTCAGGCGTCGTCACCACGAAGCTCGGCGGTCGGCGCAGCATGGTGGCCCGCTGTGAGCTGGTCGTGTCGCCGGTGCGCACCGCGACCCGGATGTCCGGAGGCGCGAACCCGAGCTCTCGGGCCACCTCGGCGATCTCGACCAAGGGGCGCTCGAGGTTCTCGGCGATGTCGACCGCCAGGGCCTTCAATGGCGACACGTACACCACACGGGTCACGTCCGTAACATCGTCGCCCGCCTCGTACGCCCGATAGATCGCATCGATCGACACGAGGAACCCGGCCAGCGTCTTGCCCGACCCGGTTGGTGCCGCGATCAGGGTGTCGTGACCAGCGACGATGTGCGGCCAGCCCTGCATCTGCGGCTCGGTCGGCCCCTCCGGAAAGCGCCGGCGGAACCACTCCGCGACGGCCGGATGGAATCCGTCGAGCCCGGCAGGCTCAGACAGCCGTTGACCTGCGGCGGGCGCGGGTGTTGTCACCACGCCACCCATTGTGCACGTGGGGTTGGACAATGCCTGCTGGTCAGCTCGGGATGGGCTGGCTGGTGAGCCGTCGATGGGTGGCCGCGGCGACGACGAGGTCCTCCCACGACATGCCCACGCTCTTGAACACCCGCGGCCGGGATCGGTCGACCTTCTGACGGCCGGTAGTCAGAGCCGACAACTCCACCAGGTCGGCGGCGTCGAGGAGTCCGGCCTCGATCGCCAGCACGACGTCTCCGGCCTCGCGGCAGGCTGCCTTTCGCTCCTCGACGACGACCGTCGCGCGAGCGAGTAGCTCGGCCGGCAGCTCACGACGGTCGGGCTCGTGGGAACCGATGGCGACGACGCAACTGTCGTCGCGTACCCACCGGCTGTCCAGCACGGGTTCGGCGGCCGTGGTCGCGCAGACGACGATGTCGGCCTCGGCGACCGCATCCGCATCGCCTGCCGTGACGGCCACACCGGTCGCCGCGACCCGGTCCACGGAGGCTGCGAGCCGCTCCGCGTCGCGGACCACGACGGTGACGTCGGCAATCGGCCGGATGAGGCGCAGTGCCTCGATATGCGCCAACCCCTGAGGCCCGGCGCCGAACACGACGAGCCGGGCCGATTCGGGACCGGCGAGCAGGTCCGCCGCGACTGCGGAGACCGCCGGGGTGCGAAGCGTGGTGAGCATCGTGGCGTCGAAGAGGCAGGCCGGGGACAGGGTCTCCGCGTCCATCAGGACGTAAACCGCTTGGATCCGGGGACGGCCGACCGCGGGGTTGGCCGGTGCGACCGAGGCGACCTTCACACCGACGTCGGGCCCGACCTCGGCCGGCATCAACAGCAGCTGACCCCGAGACACCGGTAGGACGGCACGCGGCGGATCGGAGGCCGGATCGAACCCCCGGGCGAGCGCGGCCCGGACCGCGTCGATCGCGTTGGCCATCGGCATCAGCTCGGCGAGCTGATCGGCGTCGATCCATGGCACCGGAGGTGGTCTCATCGCAGCACGAACCCGGTGCCGAGCGAGTCGCGCGGGTCGAGTACGAACCGGTGCTCACCAGTCCGGTACGCCATGCCCTCGACCTCCGGCACCACCGCTGGTCGCCCGCCGACCGTCGTCTCCCCGACGACGCGGCCACGGAACGTCGTGTCGACGATCGAGTCGTGCACCAGCTCCCGACCGGCGCCGACCAGCCCGTCGGCCGCCAGCAGCGCGAGTCGGGCGGCCGTCCCGGATCCGCATGGCGACCGGTCGACCTGACCGTCGGCGAACACGGTCACATTGCGCTGCCGGATGCCGGATCCGGTCGCGCCGAGGTCGTCGTAGAGGATCGTGCCGTAGATGCCGGATAGACGCGGGTCGTCCGGATGCCTGGCCAGTTCGGTCCCTTCCAACGCCGCCTTGACCTCCCGCCCGAGCGCGATCAACGCCGTGTAGTGCTCGGCCTCGACGGCCAGCCCGGCATCGGCGGCCCGGACCGAGGCATAGATCGCGCCGCCGTAGCTCACGTCGACGAGCAGCTCGCCGCGTTCGGTGGCGACTGGCACTCCGCGCCCCAGGACGTACGACGGCACATTGCGGAACGCGACCCGCTCGACTTCGCCGTCACGGCAGGCCACCCGGGCGACGACGCGGCCAGAGGGTACGTCGAGCACCAGGTCGGTATCGCCGTCGGCCTTGGCGTCGACCCGCTCGGTCTCGACGGCCCAGACGCCCAACGCGATGGTCCCGTGCCCGCAGGCGGTCGAATATCCGTCCTTGTGCCAGAACAAGACGCCCAGGTCGGCACCCTCGTCGTCCGGCGGCACTAGGAAGCAGCCGTACATGTCCGCGTGGCCGCGCGGCTCGTGGCACAGCAGCCGGCGTACGGCATCGATCTCGGCGCCTCCGCGTGCGGTCTCCCGACGTTCGCGTACGGTCGCGCCCTCGACCTCGGGTGCGCCGTCCGTGACGATCCGGAACGGTTCGCCTGCCGTGTGGTAGTCGGTCGCCGCGACCCTGATCGGTCTGTTCACCTGACCTCCTCACGGGTCTGGCATCCGAACCCACCAGACCTAACGTCCCAGCGTAGGTGGCGTGCCGCTCGTCGGTTCCCGTCATCTGTCCAGTCGATAGCCCCTTCGTCTAGGGCATCTGTCTGTAGACCCTCGCCGAGGAAAGTGGTGATGATTCCTAGCAGCCTTGGGCTTGTACTTGTGCTGGGTTCGTATCGGACGCCGGGAGGGACGAATGAGGAAGCTCGCCGGGATCTTCGCGATCGGAGCGCTTGCGTTCGCGATCGTGGTCAGCCCTGGGAACGCCACCGCGACGGCTCCGACGATCACCATCGGGCCGGACGGCAAGAGCGCGCCGGTGTTCGACTACACCCAGGCGATCCGCGAGCGGGTCTATATCCCGCAGCCCGGGGTCGACACGGACTCGAACGGCGAGATGGACTTCGTCACCGCCGACATCATCAGGCCGGACGCATCGGGGCCGTCGCTGAAGGTGCCGGCGATCATCGACCCGAGCCCCTATTACACGACGGTCTGCCGCGGCAACGAGGGCCAGTGCATGGCGGACTGGGACGGTGACGGCGTCAACGACCGCTGGCCCCTCTTCTACGACAACTACTTCGTTCCGCGCGGATACGCGTACGTGCTGGGCCAGATGCTCGGCACCGGCTACACCGACGAGGGCTGCCCGAACCACGGCGGCCCCGATGACATCGCCGGCGAGAAGTCGATAGTCGATTGGCTCAACGGCCGGGTCACCGCCTACGAGGAGCCGGACACCAACTCGGCCCCCGTGGTCGCCGACTGGCACAACGGCAACTCGGCGATGATCGGCAAGTCCTATGACGGCACGCTGTCCAACGGTGTCGCGGCGACCGGGGTCGAGGGTCTGAAGACGATCGTCCCGATCTCGGCGATCTCCGCCTGGTACAACTACTCGCGCACCGGCGGCGTACGGCACAACAGCAACTACCCGGGCGGCAGCCTCAACCCCACGGTCACGACCGGGCCGAACCCGCCACCAGGCGTGAACCTCCCGAACCGCCGGCCAGTGTGCGCCCCGTTGAACCAGACCGTCAGCGCCAACGACGGCGACTCGCACGGGGATGTCAACGAGTTCTGGCGCGACCGCGACTACGTCAAGGACGCAGCGAACGTCGAGGCAGCGGTGTTCGCCGTGCACGGGTTCCAGGACGACAACGTCCGCATGGACCACCTCGGCATGTGGTGGAACGCGCTGAAGGCCAACGACGTGCCGCGCAAGCTGTGGCTGATGCGGACGGGTCACACCGATCCGTTCGAGCAGCGCCGCGCCGCCTGGGTCGACACGCTGCACCGCTGGTTCGACCACTACCTGCTCGGCGTCGACAACGGCATCGAGGACGAGGCGCCGGTCACGATCGAGGACGAGAAGGACGTCTGGAACGACTACGGTGACTGGCCGGTCCCGGGTACGGCTTCGGTCAACGTCTTCCTGAAGGGCACGGACCAGGCCACGCCAGGCACGTTCGCCGGCTCCGCCGCAGCGGGCGACTCGGGCACGTTGGACTTCACCGGCAGCAACTCGGTCAGTGAGAACAACTACATCAGCAACCCGAACGGTGCCCAGACCAACCGCCGCGTCTTCCTGTCGCAACCGCTGACCGAGGACGTGCGGCTGTCCGGCACGGCACGGCTGGACCTGAAGGCGTCGCTGAGCACCGCGCAGTCGGACCTCGGCGTACTCGTCGTCGACTACAGCGATACGCCGTTCCCGATGGTCACCCGCAGCGGCGAAGGGATCCAGAACACGTCGACGCGAACCTGTTGGGGCGCGACGAGTGACGGCTCGCCGTGCACGATCGGCGACACCTGCACGGCGTCGCCGCGCGAGGTCGACACCGCTTGTTACCTCGAGGTCTCCAAGCCCACCACCAATGTCACGCAGTGGCGCGTGACCCGCGGCGGGCTCGACTCCTCCAACCGCGACTCGCTGTGGTACCAGGACGCGACGCCAGTCACGATCGGCGAGAAGGACATGTTCTCGATCACGACGATGCCGACCGAGCACACCTTCGAAGCAGGCCACCGGATCGGGATCATCGTGACCGGTCACCTGATTGGCCAGACCAGCGCGATCGAGGGCGGGCCGCCGGCCACCAACGGCTCGGTGATCTCCGTCGACACGAAGAGCACCAAGGTCATGCTGCCGATCCAGGGCGGCCGTCAAGCCGCGCTCCAGGCCGGCCTCTTCCAGAACTGACCGAGGGGCCCGCAACCGCGACCGCTCGGCCCGCACCCCCCGAG
>JALDXR010000234.1:0-5971 GCA_032154865.1 Nocardioidaceae bacterium | reverse complement strand
TGGTGCGCGAGGGGGGAGTTGAACCCCCACGCCCTCTCGGGCACACGGACCTGAACCGTGCGCGTCTGCCTATTCCGCCACTCGCGCGTGAACTGTCGGGGTGGTCGGAACGGGTCCGACCGAAGGCAAAGCCTAACACTCGCAGCAACCGCCCTCGCGGGCCTGATGCCGCCGGAGCGGGGCCGGCCGTTTCACCGCAACCCGGACAGGTTGGGAGTCGACCGATACGATCACAAGAAAGGGAAAGGAGGGTAGGTCATGGGTGTGCTCCACCGCTTCGAGCAGAGGCTCGAACACATCGTCACAGGAGCGTTCGCCCGTGCCTTCCGAAGTGCCGTGCAGCCAGTAGAGATCGCAGCCGCCCTGCAGCGGGAAATCGACAACTCCGTGCAGATTCTGTCCCGAGATCGACTCCTCGCGCCGAACAGTTTCCACGTCGAGCTGTCAGAGACCGACTTCGATCGGCTGGCCCCGTACGGCGACACGCTGTCCGCCGAACTCGCGACCTTGGTCCGCGAGCACGTCACGGAGCAGCGCTACACACTCGCCGGTCCCTTGGACATCTCGTTCGGACGCTCCGAAAGCCTGACGACCGGACGCTTCCGCGTACGCAGTCGGGCCAACGCCGAAGTGACTCCGATCGCAGGTCAGCGCCCGGCCGCAGCCCCGTCGCCGGTCATCCTCGAAGTCAATGGGCAGCGCCATCCGCTGCAGCCTCCCGGCGTCGTCGTCGGACGAGGGACGGAAGCCGATCTTCGGATCAACGATCCGGGCGTATCCCGCCGGCATGTGGAGATCCGAGTTGACGTGAGCGGTGGTCAGGTTACGGTGAGCGCCATCGACCTTGGCTCCACCAACGGCACCAGCATGGACGGACGACGCGTCCAGCAGGCGCTGCTCCACGATGGCTCCACGATCGTCATCGGAAACACCACCATGATTGTCCGAGACCCCAGCGCACTGAACGAGAGATCGGGGTGAGTGAGTGTCAGAGCTGACGCTGACGCTGATCAAGCTGGGGTTCTTGGCAGTCCTGTGGCTCTTCGTTCTGTCCGCGGTGTCGGTGATCCGGTCGGACATCTTCGGCACCCGCGTCGACACGCCCAAGGTGGCGAAGCAGCCCAGGCCGGCCAAACAGCCCAGGCCGAAGAAGCAACCACGCGGCGCACCCCGCACGCTGACCGTCACCGAGGGGCCCAATGCCGGGCAGATCATCCCCCTCGACGGCAAGCCGATTCTCATCGGTAGGGGAGCCGATGCGACGCTGCGACTGGACGACGACTATGTTTCGACCCGCCATGCGCGGATCGCGACCAACGGCGAGCAATGGTTCGTCGAGGACCTGGGGTCGA
Organism: Nocardioidaceae bacterium; assembly: GCA_032154865.1. Taxonomy (GTDB): domain Bacteria; phylum Actinomycetota; class Actinomycetes; order Propionibacteriales; family Nocardioidaceae; genus DATFRX01. Next base: position 4,619 of record JALDXR010000234.1, on the reverse strand, counting down.
CCAACGGCACCTACCTCGGCAGCCAGCGCGTCGTTGCGCCCACCCCGATCGCGGTGGGGACGCCGGTGCGCATCGGCAAGACCGTGGTCGAGCTCCGGAAGTAGCCCGCGATGACGATCTCGTTGCGCTATGCCGCCCTGTCCGATATCGGGCGAGTGCGCAAGAAGAACCAGGACTCGGGGTACGCCAGCTCGCGCCTTCTGATCCAAGCCGACGGTATGGGCGGGCCTCCGGCCGGCGATCTCGCCTCGGCCCTGACGGTGCAGACCATGCGACGCCTCGACGAGCCGGTCGCCGGCGATCTGGTCGAAGCGCTGGCCGGTGCGGTGCATCGCGCCAACGATCGGCTCAGCGAGATGGTCGAGTCCGATCCGTCGGTCGAGGGCATGGGCACCACGCTCGACGCCATTCTGACCGATGGTCAGCGGGTCGCCCTGGCGCATATCGGTGATTCCCGGGCGTACCTGCTGCGCGACGGGATGCTCACCCAGCTGACCATCGACCACACCTTCGTCCAGACCCTGGTCGACGAGGGTCGGATCACGCTCGACGAGGCTCGTACCCATCCGCACCGCTCGCTCATGATTCGGGCTCTCGACGGCCGCAACGAGCTCGAACCCGACATCGCCGTCCTCGACGTCCGCCCGGGTGACCGGATCCTGCTGTGCAGCGACGGCCTGAGCGGATTCGTCGAGGATCACCTGATCGCCCAGCTCATGGGTGCGGGGTCGGTCGACGCCGCGGTCGTCGCGCTGGTTCGGGCCGGGCTCGACGCGGGCAGCAACGACAATGTGACCTGCATCCTGGCCGAGATCGTCGACGGCGACTTCACCGCGCACGAGCCCCTGATCGTCGGCGCGGCGGCCGAGCAGCCGCAAAGCTCCGACACGTCCCGCCATGCGCCCATCGTCGAACCCGGCGACGTCGACACCCGGGATCCGGAGGAGCTTCGCTACGCCCCGCTGGCGCCACGCCGGTTCCGATGGCTGCGCCGGATCGTCGTGGCGGTCGTGATCCTCGCCATCGTGATCATCGGGCTCACCTGGCTCTACAACTGGACCCAGCGGCAGTACTACGTCGCCGAGAACGACGGACAGGTCGTCATCTACAAGGGCCTGGACGGAAGCATCGCCGGCTTCGACCTGTCCGAGGTCTACGAGGAACCGGAGCCTCCCCTGGAGGTGTCGGAGCTCAATCAGGTGTGGCGCGAGCGAGTCGAGGAGGGCATCGAGACCGACGACCTCTCCGACGCCCGCAACACCGTCGAGGACCTCCGGACGACGGTCTCCGAGCCGAACCAGCCCAGCCAGTCGCCGACGGGTCCGACGCAATCGCCCGGCCAGTCGCCGACCGGCCCCGGCGATCAGTCGCCGTCGGGCCAGCGAGACCGAAACCAGGGCGGCCGATCATGACCGCGTCACTGCGGAGCGCGCCATGAGCCTGGCGTCGGCGCCGTCCGCTCCGAAGCTCGTCCCGCGCAAGCGCCGCGGCGCCGAGCTGTTCCTGCTGATCCTGGCCCTGATCGTTGGCGTCGGCGCCTACATCGCCGTCGGTCTCGGCTTCAACGGCGAGGTGCCGGCAGACACCTTCACCCTCGCCGGCGGCATGGCCGTCCTCGCGGTGATCGCGCACATCACGGTCCGCCAGTTCGCGCCGTACGCCGACCCGGTGCTGCTCCCGCTGATCGTGTCGCTCAACGGCCTCGGCCTCGCGATGATCCATCGCATCGACCTGAGTCTCGAGGCCGACGACAGCATCTTCGGGCCGTACGCCGGCAACCAGCTGCTGTGGACCTTGATCGGCGTCATCGGGTTCGTCGGCGTCCTCGTCATCGTGCGCGACCATCGCCGGCTGCAGGCCTTCACCTACACCTTCGGCCTGCTCGCTCTCGGACTCCTGCTGCTGCCGCTCGTCCCGGGCCTCGGCACCAGCATCAACGGCGCCCGAATCTGGATCCAGCTCGGACCGATGAGCTTCCAGCCCGGTGAGGTCGCCAAGCTCTGCCTCGTCGTGTTCTTCGCCGGCTACCTCGTCGTCAAGCGCGACGCGCTGGCGCTGGCCGGACGCCGTTTCCTCGGCGTCGACCTGCCGCGTGGCCGCGACCTCGGACCGATCCTGGTCGCCTGGATGCTCAGCCTCGGCGTCCTGGTCTTCCAGCGCGACCTCGGGTCGTCCCTGCTGTTCTTCGGCCTCTTCCTCGTGCTGCTCTATGTGGCGACCGAACGACCGGGCTGGCTGGTGGTCGGCGGGACTCTGTTCGCCGCCGGCGCCTACTTCAGCTACCTGACGTTCGGGCATGTCCAGGAGCGTGTCGAGGGCTGGCTCGAGCCGTTCACCCAGATCTGCGGCCCGCAGTACGGCGGCTGTACCAACAAGTACGGCCAGATCGTCGAGGGCCTGTACGGCATGGCGTACGGCGGACTGATCGGCCGCGGCCTCGGCCAAGGCGACCCGACGGCGACGCCGTACTCGTGGTCGGACTTCATCACCGCCTCGCTCGGTGAGGAGCTCGGCCTGGCCGGGCTGATGGCGATCCTGATGATCTACGCGCTGCTCGTCGAGCGGGGCCTGCGAACCGCTTTGGTCTGCCGCGATGCGTTCGGCAAGCTGGTAGCGGTCGGTCTCGCAGTGTCGTTCGCACTGCAGGTGTTCGTGGTGGTCGGGGGAGTGACTCGGCTGATTCCGCTCACCGGACTGACCGCGCCATTCCTGTCGTACGGGGGGTCCTCACTCGTGGTCAACTGGGCGATCGTCGCGTTGCTGCTGCGCATCAGCGACCAGGCACGCCGTCCGGCGCCCGAGGTCACCCCGCTGGCCCAGGACGAAGCGACCCAGGTGGTGAAGCTGCGGTGAACCGGCCGATCCGGGTGATGGCGATCGCCTGCCTGGTGCTCTTCGTGGCGTTGATGGCCAACATCAACTACGTCCAGTACGTCGACGCCGACGACCTCAACGCGCGACCCGGCAATGCCCGGGTGCTCCACGACGAGTTCTCCCGCGACCGTGGCCCGATCATCGTCGACGGCCATCAGGTTGCCGAGAGCGTGCCGGTCGACGACGAGTTCGACTTCCAGCGGACCTATCACCAGGTCAACCTCTACGCCAACCTGACCGGCTTCTACTCCTACATCAACGGCTCCAGCGACCTCGAGAGCAGCCAGAACGGCATCCTGTCGGGCAGCGACCCGCGGCTGTTCGTCAACCGGGTCATCGACCTGCTGAGTAGCGAGCAGTCCAAGGGCGGCAGCGTCGAGCTGACCATCGATCCCCGGGCGCAGCGGGTGGCGTACGAGGGCCTGCGAGGCTTGGAGGGCGGCAGCGAAGGCGCGGTCGTGGCGCTCGAGCCGAGCACCGGCAAGATCCTGACCATGGTGAGCGTGCCGGGCTACGACCCGAATCCGCTCGCGAGTCACGACTTCAACGCCGCCGCGAAGGCCTACCAGGACCTGATCAACGATCCGGAGAACCCGCTGCGGGACCGCAGCCGCGAGGAGATCTACCCACCCGGGTCGACCTTCAAGCTGGTCACGGCGGCTGCCGCGCTGGACAACGGCTACAACCCGGACTCCAAGATCAACGCCAACTTCTCGCTGTCGTTCCCTGGCATCGACTACCAGCTGGTCAACGAGTTCCCCTGTGGTGGCAACACCCTCACCGACGCCCTCGCCGACTCCTGCAACGTGGCCTTCGGCGACGTCGGCCTCGACATCGGCGAGGACGCCATTCGAAACCAGGCCGAGGCGTTCGGCTTCGGTGACAGCAGCTACCTCGACGGCCTGTCGGTCTCGCCGAGCCAGTTCACCCTCCCGGGCGAGGGCGAACTCGACGAGCCGCAGCTCGCCCAGAGCGCGATCGGCCAGTTCAACGTCGCGGCGTCGCCGCTGCAGATGGCGATGGTGGCCGCCGGGATCGCCAACGACGGCGTCGTCATGGAGCCCTACATCGTGTCCGAGGTGCGCTCACCCGACGCCGAGGTGCTCGAGCGGACGTCCCCAGACGACCTCTCCGAGGCGATGACCAACGAAAACGCCGACCAGCTGCGGACGATGATGGAGGCTGTCGTCGACTACGGCACGGCATCCGGCGTCGGGCTGCCGGACGGATCGGGGGCGAAGACCGGAACGGCGCAACGCGGCGCGGATCAGAACCCGTACGCGTGGTTCGTCTGCATGTCGCCCAACGACGACGTCGCGATCGCGGTCTTCATCGAGGACGCCTCCCGGGTCGCTCGCGACGACATCTCGGGCAGCGGACTGGCCGGTCCGATCGCCCGCGACGTCATGAATACGGTGCTCGAGCGGTGACACTGACGCCGGCGCCGGGACGGCGCGTCTTAGCCGCCTGCCTGCGGGGCGAGGCGGTGTACGCGTGATCGGATCACTGGCCAGCGGCCGCTACACGCTGGACCGCCATCTCGCGACGGGCGGCATGGGCACCGTCTACGTCGCCACCGACACGGCGCTCAGTCGCACCGTGGCGATCAAGATCCTGAAGGCGGAGTACGCCAGCGACCGCGCGTTCCGTACTCGGTTCGAAACCGAGGCCCGACACGCGGCCGGGCTCGCCCACCCCGGCATCGCCAAGGTCTACGACTTCGGCGAAACCTCCGACGGCGGCGA
>JALDXR010000233.1:0-5998 GCA_032154865.1 Nocardioidaceae bacterium | reverse complement strand
AGTGCCATGAACCAGGCGTTGCTCAACTCGATGACGGCGGCCGAACGCCGGCTGGTTGCTGAGACCTCGCGGGACGCGATGGCTGACCTCGACGAGGAGGAGTTGCTGGCGTTGCACTCGCGGATCCGGCGGGCCCGCTCGAAGTACGTGAGTGTCTACCGCCGGCGGGCGAGCGGCGCTGTGGTGAAGCGTGGCGGTCGCGGGTTCAGCTATCCGAAGAACCAACGGGACCGGGGCAAGGCCGAGGTGTTCGAGACGGCCTTGGCGTCGGTGAGCAAGGAGGTCGGCGTCCGTGCGACCCGTGCGGCTGCCGAGCTGAAGGCGTCGCGGCTGGCGGCGGCCCGCTCGGGAGGATCCGGCCCCCGAAGGGTCGGCACCCGCGCCGCCTCCGTGACGAGGTCGCCGGCGTCGCGTCCACGCGGCGTGAAGAAGACCACCGGTGGCCTCAAGAAGGACGCGTCGAGTCGGGCAGCGGGCGCCAGGCGGCAGGCCAAGCGCGACTCCCGCTGAGCGTGGCGTCGGAGCTCGGTCGAAGGGCTACTGACCGACGCGGCCGTCGATGCGTTCGCGCAGGAGATCGGCGTGGCCGCAGTGCCGCGCGTACTCGGCGATCTGGGCCACCAGGATGTCGCGAAGCTGCAGGTCCGCGCCGTCGGGGCCGAGGTCGGAGACGCCGGCGTTCATGGTGCCGAGGTCGGGCACCCCGGCCACGAACTGGTCGGTGAGCTCTCTCTCGGTGCGCCATTGCCGCCAGGCGTCCTCCACGACTGCCGGGTCGGCGATCGCGCCGTTCCAGTCGCCGTCGCGGTCCTCGTCGGTGCTGTAGAGCTTCGGCGCGTCTTCGTCGGCCATCACCCGGCGGAAGTGACGCTCGTCCTCGGCCAGGTGCCGGACCAGCCCGAGCAGGGACATCGTCGACGGCGGTACGGATCGCTGGGCGAGTTGCTCGGCGTCCAGGTCCGCGCATTTCATTTCGATGGTGAGGCGGTAGTAACGCAGATAGTCGAGCAAGATTCCGCGTTCGTCGTCGGCCTCGACATCGGTCTCGCGCGGGTCGTCGTCCGGGTCGACCCACATGTCGCGGTAGACGGTCGACTTGGTCCAGCGCGCTTCGACGGGCTCACCCGCGTCCGAGGTGGTCATGCCAGGCATAGTCGGCCAGACCGACCGTGGGCGCCACCGAATATCCAGCAAGTGAGCTTCGGCGCCCCTCGCCCGCTTGGCGAAGGGCGCCGAGTCGCATGAACGTCGAGCTCGGGCTAGCGCTGGCTCACGTTTGCGCACACGACCCAGGGCCGCACCACGACGTCGGTGTCGCCCTGGTTGATAGCGTCGACCGCCCACGCGTTCGGCCGGTACGACCCCGCGTCGTCGCCCGCGATCTGCTCATAGACCATCGCGCCGTCCTTGACCTGCGTCGGGTACGACGCGACGACGTGCACGGCCTCCTCCGCAGCCTTCCCCGCGTCCGCGGCCAGGGTGAACCCGCCGCCGAGCGCCAGCTTCCCCGGTGCGCACTGCACCCACACCGTGCCCTTCTCGCCGGCCTTCACCAGCTCGTCACTGTTGTCGCCCTGGCCCTCATAGTCGCCAAGGTCCGACGCACCCGGATACGGGCCGTCGGCCTCGAGCCGGGTCACCCGGCCCACGTCGATCCGGTTCTTGATCTGGTGGGCCAGGTCGGGACCGTGAACCCCTCCGTCGCGTAGGTCCGGAGACCGGACGGAACCGTCGCGGATGTCTCCGGAGCCGATCAGGTCACGCGCAACAGCGCCGCCGGCGAGGCCGATTGCGAGCACACCGGCAATGGCGACGGCGCTGATCAGGGTCTTGCGCATGGTTGGAATACCCCTCCCGTGTTGTGGATTCCCCCGGGTCGCCGACCCTCTGCCGGCGAGGAAGCCATGAGTCGGTCAGGACAACAGCAAGTCGAACTCCACCGCGCAGGTCGCCGCGACCGCGGCTGTCGACAGCTCAGAAGTGGAGTGCTGATCCATGAAGTCGCCCATCCCTCGCCAGATGTTTTCGCCGTTGCCGGATCGGCCGACAGGCCACAAGTCCCGAATCGACCGGGACCAAAGTCCTACCGCTCGGTCCCCGGAACGTGACAGTCGGACCCCTGGACATATCCCGAGATGTGGATAGACTCCCGGCCGGTCCGCCGCGACGAAGCTTGGGGTCGTCGCTCATTTTTGGGGAGCAGCATGTTTCGACTCGCCGTGGGGGTAGTGGTTGCTGCCACCACTCTCGCCGTACCCACCGTTATCGACGACGACGTGCAGGCAGCAGCTGTGGGGCCGCCGAACGTCGTCGTCATCATGACCGACGACATGCGCGTCGACGACCTCGCCGCCTTGCCGAAGACGGAGCGGCTGCTGGGCGCCGTCGACGGCCAGGGTGCCAGCTACAACCACGCGTATGTGACGTTGCCGTTGTGCTGTCCGTCGCGGGCGACGTTCTTGACCGGCCAGTACCCGCACAATCACGGGGTCTGGGACAACGCCGGCGAGGCCGGTGGTTTCAGTGCCTTCGACGACGCCGACACCATCCCGCTGTGGTTGCAGGACGCCGGCTACCAGACGGTGATGCTGGGCAAGTACCTCAATCGTTACGGCTACCTGGGCGCCGGCTCTGACCCGACCTATGTGCCGCCCGGCTGGACGAGCTGGGCGGCGCTGGCCGGGCCCAGTGTGTGGAACTACCGCAACTTCGACGTCAACGTGAACGGCACGGTCCGGGAGATCCGCGACAGCTATCAGACGACCAACTTCAGGCAGCGGGCCGTCCGGCAGATCCGCACTCGGGTCCCGGCCGACGAGCCGATGTTCATGTGGCTGTCACTGCTGGCCCCCCACAACGGGAGCGGCGGCCCGCGCGTCCCGGCCGAGCCGAAATACGCCGGCCAGTCCACGGTCGGACGACCGAAGTCGGCAGCGTTCGACGAGCAGCTAATCGGGGACAAGCCGCCCTGGATCGAGAACCTCCCCAGGCTCGATGCGACCGACGAGCAGCAGGTCATCCGGCTGCGTAGGCAACGCCGCGACGCGCTCCGCTCCGTCGATGACACCGTCGCGAAGGTTGTGAACGAACTTCGCGCGACCGGCGAGCTCGACAACACGGTGATCATCTTCACCACCGACAACGGCTTCCTGCTGGGCGAGCACCGGGTCCATCACGACAAGCGCTACCCGTACGAAGAGTCGATCAGGGTGCCGCTGCTGATCCGGGGTCCAGGCGTCTCGCCAGGCGTCCACCGCGAACCGGTATCGAACGTCGACCTGGCCCCGACGATCGCCGCACTGGCCGGCGTCACGCCAGGCGGCGAGGTGGACGGGATGTCGATGCTCGACCCGATCCCGAACGACCGGCCCCTGCTGCTGGAGTCTCCGAAGCCGTGGCTGGACGGTGGGATGCCCGCCTACGCCGGCATCCGACAGGGCCGCTGGCGCTACATCGAGTACGACCAGGGCCGCGAACTCTACGACGTCGGGAGCGATCCGTGGCAGCTGCGGAACCGCATCGCCGACCCGACGCTGAGGCAGACCAGAGCCGACCTCGCCGCCACACTCGACGAGCTCCGAGACTGCGCCGGAGAAACCTGCCGGCAGTGACCTTGGACCCCACTTAGATCACCCTGTCCGTTTCGGCGGCCGTGGGTAAGTTCCCGTCGCCGGATTCTGAGGCTGTCTCCCGATGGTGTCACCACTCCGGGCGATCGACGCTGAGCCAGCAGTACAGATCGCAAGCACGGAGAACTGACATGACCATGCGAAGAATTGATCCCACGGCGGCCGATGACTTGAGGGCCGCGCCGCAGCTGGCCACCGGAACCGACCTGGTCGCCTGCCCGGAGCCAGGCTGTGGGGCCACGGCCGAGGTCGTCGACCGTTATGCACTCAGCTCGACCGACGGACCGGTGTCGATGGTGCGCACCCGCTGCCTCGACAGGCACACCCGCGACTGGATCGACGACGCTCGGTCGGCGCGGCAGTGACCGGCGCGTTCGCCAGATCGCGTTCGAACACCTGTGCTAACGTCGCCGGATGGACGACGAACACGTGGAGTTTCGGGCCGGCCGCGATCACTTCGGCCAGGTGCAGTGGGCCGCCGGACTGGTCGTCGAGCGGGAGCAGCGGGCCGATGGACAGTGGCTCAAGGTGCTCCCGGCCTACTCGGAGTCGGAGGAGGCCGCCCAGTGGGTGCGCCACGATGACGTCCGCGGCGGCCGATCGCACGTCTGACGCCACCTCGGGGGCTCGGGTCAGTCGACCTGGTCGGCTCCCTTGACGCCCTCGGGAAGCAGCAGCAGCGAGCCGATGAGGAAGCACACCGCGCCGATCGACGTCGTGGCGTTGGTCAGCGTTTGGTTCACCGCCACCCCGCTCTCGGGGAGGACGAAGCCGAACACCGCCGAGGCCCCGAACGCGATGCAGCCCACCAGGTTGGCGGCGACGATGGATCCCTCGACGGTGCGCGGTGGCCGGCGCAGCGCTCGACCGGCCACCTCGACGTACGCGAGATAGCCCGAGACCAGGAAGCAGATCGATCCCAAGGCGTCCGGCTGCCAGACCAGATGGTTGTACGACGAGGAGTCCGAGGCAACGGTCAATCCGCGGAAGGTGGTCGCGTTGAAGAACAGGGTGCCCACGAGCTGAACGGCGCAACTCCACCAGTCGAGCCCACGTGGTCGCCAGACGAAGGTGCGAACGGACCCGCCGGATGCTTGGTGCGACTCGTACTCGGTGTTGACCATCTCCAGCCACTGCAATGCAGCCGCCAAGGTGAAGAAGATCGACCCGATGAAGAACGTGACCCCGACGCCGGTGGCTCCCACCGCGTTGAGGTAGATCCGGAACGGTGCGACGACGAAGCACAGCGAGCCGATCGAGAACAGCACCGAGATCCACCAGGACGCTCGGTGCGGCGCCCACAACAGGTGTTCGGAGCCGGGCCGGATCCGCGACAGGCGGGACTGGTGCTTTCGGCGCCACCGCCGCGACGGCACGGCCCGACTGTCCGGGTCAGTGCCCCGTGGGCGGAGATGACGCCTCGGCGTCGCGTCCCGGGTCACTCCTGGCACGCCGGGGCGTCGTTGAACGCCTGTCGAACCGCTTCGTCGGTGGAGTCGGCGTAGCCCCCGAGGGCATCGGTCAGGCTCTTGAGCGCGTCCTTCGCCGACACGAGGGCAGACGAGGCCGCTGTCGTGGCAGCGGCGAACTCCTGGGCATCGCCGGCGTTGGCCGCCTTCTGCATCGCGTCGCCGGCGCTGTCGACACTCGTGCTGAGCTTCTGGGCGTCGGTGGACAGGTCGTCCTTGGCGCTGGAGATCGCGTCGCTCGCGTCGTCCGGGACGTCGGTGGCCGCGCTGGACAGATCTGAGACGCTCTGCCGCACCTTGTCGACCCGCTTGGTCAGCTCGGCCTGGGTCTGCTCCACTGCGCTTTCGCTGCTGTTCGCGTCGAACTTGACCTCATCGGTGAGCCCGCTGAGGCTCGATGTCACGTTGTCAGCAGCTTTGCAGATGTTGTCGGCCCACTGAGTCTCCGCCGACTGGGACGAACTGTCGTCGTCCCCGTCGCCGCAGCCCGCCAGCACGAGTACGCCTATCGCCACCCCGATGGCCAGTCTCTTCATGGGGTCTCCCACATCACCCGTGTGCCGCGTCGCATCGCTGCGGCACCCCTACCCCGGCATCGTCGCCAACCCGGCGGGCCGCCTGTAGGGCCGAAGGCCCCGATCGCAGGCCGAGGGGACGGGTTCAGCGCAGCTTCAGTGCTTGACTGGTACGTACGTAGCCGATGAGTCGGCACGGGTCGGCGCATCGAAAGGTGGTGCCGTGCGCGTACTGGTCGTGGAGGACGAGCGACGACTCGCGGACGGTCTGCGGACCGGCCTCGAGGCGGAGGGATTCGCCGTCGACGTGGCGCTGACCGGCACCGACGGCCTGTGGTACGCCCAGGAGAACTCCTACGACGCGATCGTGCTGGACATCATGCTG
>JALDXR010000232.1:0-6000 GCA_032154865.1 Nocardioidaceae bacterium | reverse complement strand
GTGGGCCGCGAGGTCTCCGCGATGTACCCGAAGCAGGACGCGACGATCGGCGACCCGGTCCTCGAGGTCCGCGATCTGGCCCGCCTGGGTGCGTTCGAGGACATCTCCTTCTCCGTACGCAGCGGCGAGATCGTCGCACTCGCGGGCCTGGTCGGCGCCGGTCGTAGTGAGGTCGCGAGGGCGATCTTCGGTATCGACCGCTACGACCGTGGCAGCGTCCTCGTCGACGGCAAGCGCCTCTCCGCCGGGCGGCCGGCCGCGGCGATGAAGGCAGGCCTCGCGCTGGTGCCGGAAGACCGGCGACAGCAGGGCCTGGTCATGGAGCTGTCAGTGGAGCGCAACGCCAATCTGACGCGCCGCTGGGCGCTGAGCCGATTCGGCTGGCTCAGCCGGCGCACCGAGCGTGCCAGCGCACGACGGTGGACCGACCTGCTGCGGGTCAAGACGTCCACGGTCACGGCGCCGGTCTCGACACTCTCGGGCGGCAACCAGCAGAAGACCGTGCTGGCCAAGTGGCTGGCCACCGAGCCGCAGGTGCTGATCGTCGACGAGCCCACCCGTGGCATCGACGTCGGCACCAAGGCCGAGGTGCATCGGCTGTTGTCGGAGCTGGCCGGCCGCGGAGTCGCGGTGCTGATGGTCTCCAGCGAGTTGCCCGAGGTGCTGGGCATGGCGGACCGCGTTCTCGTGATGCACGAGGGCCGACTCACCGGCGAGATCGACCGCTCGGAGGCCGACGAGGAGTCCGTGATGTTCGCGGCGACCGGGCGTCAGGAGGCGGCCTCATGAGCGCCACTCGCGTCGATCCGCCGCGCGAGACCGCCCGAGAGCAGTCCGCGCCGTCGAGTACGGCCCGGGCCGCCCGCTATCTGATGGTCGTGCGCGAGCTCGGGGTACTCGCCGTTCTGCTCCTGCTGATCCTCATCACGTACGCGACCAACTCCCGTTTCCTCTCCGAGCAGAGCGTGCGCGACCTGCTGCTCGGTGCGGCGATCCTGGTGATCCTCGCCGTCGGCCAGACCCTCGTGATCGTCACTCGTAATGTCGACCTCTCGGTCGGCTCGCTGGTCGGGCTGATCGCGTTCGGCACCGGCAAGCTGCTCCTGGAGTATCCGGGCGCGCCGATCATCGTCGCGATCCTCGCGGGCATGCTCGCCGGTGCGTTGTTCGGTGCTCTCAACGGCGCGCTCGTGGCGCTGGCCAAGGTTCCGGCGCTGGTGATCACGCTCGGCACGCTCTACATCTATCGCTCGATCGACCACCTGTGGGCCTCCGGGCAGCAGATCAACGCCGCCGACATGCCGGCCGGCTTCCTCGACTTCGGCCGGAGTGCCGGAATCCTCGGCATTCCCTGGCTGGCCTGGATCGCCCTGATCGTGGTCGCGGTCGCCACGTTCTACATGCGGTCCTATCGCAGCGGCCGCGAGCTCTACGCCATCGGATCCGACCCCGATGCGGCCCGGCTCTCGGGCATCCCCAGCGGGCGTCGGGTCTTCGGAGTGTTCGCCATCAACGGTGCTCTGGCCGGTCTCGCCGGAGTGTTGTACGCCGCCCGCTACGGCACTCTCGACGCGACGGTCGGCACCGGACTCGAACTCGAGGTCGTCGCCGCCGCGGTCATCGGCGGGGTCGCGATCTTCGGCGGCAGCGGCACGGTCTACGGCGCGGCCCTCGGCGCCTTGCTCCTGACGACGATCGACAGCGCGCTCCCTGTGCTGCGCGTCGACGCGTTCTGGCAGCAGGCCTTCGTCGGAGCGTTGATCCTCGCGGCGATCGGCTTCGACCGGCTCCTCTCGGTCCGCCTCGCGAGACGGATGAAGAGCAGGAGGACCCATGTCGTCTGACGTCGCCGGCCGCCGCGACTCGACCCGCTTGTCGATGCTTCGAGGCGTCGTGGGGTCGTGGGAGTTCGCGCTGCTCGTCATCCTCGCCGTGACCTTGGTGGGCTCGGAGCTGTGGGTCGACAACTTCGCCAACACGATCACGGTGACGTTCCTGCTCCTCGACGTCGTGCCGATCGCGCTGATGGCCACGGCGCTGACCCTCGTCGTCATCACCGGCGAGATCGATCTGTCCGTCGCGAGCATGCTCGGACTCACCAGTGCGGTCATGGGTCAGCTGTGGTTCTCCGGGATGACCCTGGAGCTCGCCATCGTCTTGTGCATCCTGCTCGGCGCGGTGCTCGGCGCAGTCAACGGCATCTTCGTCGCCGGACTCGGGCTGCCCTCGCTCGCGGTGACCATCGGCACCCTGGCGCTCTATCGCGGGCTCTCCTACGTCGTCCTCGGCGATCGCGCCGTGGCGGACTTCCCGTTCGACTGGACCGACCGGGCGATCTCGACGATCGGCGGCACCGGCGTCCCGGTCGCTGTCATCCCAACGGTGGCGCTGGCGATCCTATTCGGCATCACGCTGCACTCGACGCCGATCGGCCGGGCGCTGTTCGCGATGGGCAACAACGAGGACACCGCACGGTTCTCCGGAATCTCGGTGGCGTGGACGAAGTTCTGGCTGTTCGTCGCCAGCGGCGTGATGTCGAGCCTGGCCGGCGTCTTCTGGACCTTCCGCTACGCGAGTGCTCGAGCCGACAACGGCTTCGGCCTCGAACTCGCCGTCGTCGCCGCCGTACTCCTCGGCGGTGTCTCGATCTTCGGTGGCCGCGGCAGCCTCTTCGGCGTCCTGACCGCCGTGGTCCTGCTGGCGACGCTGCAACGAACCCTCCAACTCGCGAGCGTGACCGACGAGGTGCTCAACCTGGTCACCGGCTCGCTGCTGATTCTGTCCGTGGTCGTGCCCAACATCGTCCAGATGATCAACGACCGAATACGTCGCCCCGGAGCCCCGGTACCCGAAGCGGCCCCCTGACCCCGACCCGTCCTGGAAGGACACCATCATGACCAGATCCAAACTCCGGCATCTGACCGGCGGACTCGCGGCCGTACTCGCCTTGACGCTGACGGCGGCCGCCTGCGGGGGGACGACACGTGGGGAAGACGACGACTCGGGTGACTCGCAGGACTCACTCGGCGAGGCGGATCCGAACGCCGAGATCCAAGAGGGACTGCACATCTCGTTCCTGCCCAAGCAGATCAACAACCCCTACTTCACCGTTGCCGACGGCGGCGGGGAGGCAGCCGTCGGAGAGCTCGGCGGTGAGTACGAAGAGGTCGGACCGTCGGAGGCGTCCGCCTCGTCGCAGGTCAGCTACATCAACACGCTGACCCAGCAGAGTGTCGACGCCATCGTCACCTCGGCCAACGACCCGAACGCGATCTGCGGCGCGCTCAACCAGGCCCGGTCGGCCGGCGCGGTCGTCGTGACCTACGACTCCGACACCAACCCGGACTGCCGCGACCTGTTCGTCAACCAGGCGACGTCCGACAGCATCGCGAAGATCCAGCTCAAGCTGATCGCCGACCAGATCGGCGGGTCCGGCCAGATCGCGATCCTCTCGGCAACGCCGAACGCCACCAACCAGAACGCCTGGATCGACGTCATGGAGCAGGAGCTCAAGAAGCCGGAGTACTCCGACATCGAGCTGGTCGAGGTCGCCTACGGAAACGACGACGACGAGAAGTCGTTCCAGGAGACCCAGGGCCTGCTGAGCTCGTATCCCGACCTCGCCGGCATCATCTCGCCGACCACCGTGGGCATCGCCGCCGCGGCGCGCTACCTGAGCGGCTCGGAGTACAAGGGGCAGGTCGCCCTGACCGGTCTCGGCACACCGAACCAGATGCGCGAGTTCGTCAAGGACGGCACCGTCGAGGCGTTCGCCCTCTGGGACCCCGAGGCGCTCGGCTACCTGGCCGCCTACGCCGCCGCCGCACTGGCGTCCGGACAGATCAACGGCGAGCCCGGGCAGACGTTCGAGGCCGGTGAGCTCGGCCAGTACACGATCGAGGAGGACGGCGTCGTCGTGCTGGGTCCGCCCACGGTGTTCGACAAGAGCAACATCGACGACTTCGACTTCTAGATCGGTCTCCCCGAATGCAGATCGACGACGACGGCTGAAGGGAGACTGGGGATGACGGAGCTCAGCTCCGCGACGCGGCAACGGGTGATGTCGGCCCTGCGAGAGCAGGCGGTCGAGACTGCGTCGTGGGCGTATGCGAACTCGGGCACGCGGTTCAAGGTGTTCGCCCAGGAGGGTGTGCCACGCACGCCGTACGAGAAGATCGACGACGCTGCGATGGTGCACCGGCTGACCGGGATAGCACCCACGGTCGCGTTGCACATCCCATGGGACAAGGTCGACGACTACGACGACCTGACCCGGCATGCCAAGGAGCAGGGCGTCCGGCCGGGCGCCATCAACTCGAACGTCTTCCAAGATGCCGACTACATGCTCGGCAGCGTGGCCAACCCGGACGCCGGCGTGCGGCGGAAGGCGACCGACCATCTTTTCGAGTGCATCGACATCATGGACCGGACCGGGTCGGCGGACCTGAAGCTGTGGTTCGCCGACGGCACCAACTATCCCGGTCAGGACAGCCTTCGCGGCCGGCAGGATCGGCTGGCCGTGGCGCTCGCCGAGACGTACGAGCGGTTGGGCGACGACCAGCGGATGCTCCTGGAGTACAAGCTGTTCGAGCCGTCGTTCTACTCCACCGACGTCCCGGACTGGGGTACGTCGTACGCCCACTGTCTGGAGCTGGGTGAGCGGGCGACGGTCGTCATCGACACCGGTCATCACGCGCCGGGGACCAACATCGAGTTCATCGTCGCCTTCCTGCTGCGGGCCGGTCGGCTCGGCGGATTCGACTTCAACTCGCGGTTCTACGCCGACGACGACCTCATGGTGGGTGCGGCCGATCCGTTCCAGCTGTTTCGGATCATGCACGAGATCGTGTCGGCCGACGCGTTGCGGCCGGAGGCCGGGATCGCTTACATGCTCGACCAGTGCCACAACATCGAGCCGAAGATCCCGGCCATCATCCGGTCGGTCATGAACGTGCAGGAGGCCACGGCCAAGGCGTTGCTCGTGGACGGTGACGCCCTGGCCGGGGCCCAGGACGCCGGGGATGTGCTCGGCGCCAACGCGGTGTTCATGGACGCCTACAACACCGACGTCCGGCCGCTGCTGGCCGAGCTCCGCGAGGACCAGGGGCTCGACCCGGATCCGATCGCCGCCTACCACCGTTCCGGCTACGCCGAGAAGATCGTCGCCGAACGGGTGGACGGCGACCAGGCCGGCTGGGGAGCGTGACAGTGACGACGACGCCTGAGGAAGTGTCGGCGCTGCTGGACCGCAGTCACCGGCTCGGATCGGATCCGCGCAACACCAACTACGCCGGCGGCAACGCGTCGGTGAAGTCGAGCGCCCTGGATCCGGTCACCGATCGCTCCGTCGACCTCCTGTGGGTCAAGGGCTCCGGCGGTGACCTCGGGACTCTGACCGAAGCCGGGCTGGCCGTGCTCCGGCTGGATCGGCTGCGGTCGCTCGTCGACGTCTACCCGGGTGTCGATCGCGAGGACGAGATGGTGGCCGCGTTCGACTACTGCCGGCACGGCAAGGGCGGCGCACCTCCGTCCATCGACACCGCGATGCACGGGCTGGTCGACGCGGCCCATGTCGACCATCTCCATCCCGATGCCGGCATCGCGCTCGCGACGGCCGCCGACGGTGAGGCGCTGACTAAGGAGTGCTTCGGCGAGCGGGTCATGTGGGTGCCGTGGCGAAGGCCCGGGTTCCAGCTCGGACTCGACATCGCGGCGATCAAGGCGGCGAATCCGCAGGCCATCGGCGTGATCCTCGGCGGCCACGGCATCACGGCCTGGGGCGACTCCAGCGAGGAGTGCGAGACCCGGTCGCTCGACATCATCCAGACCGCCACGCGGTTCATCGCCGAGCGCGGCCGTCCCGATCCGTTCGGCGCCGTCGTCGCGGATCGGACGCCGCTGCCCGAGGCCGAGCGTCGGGTGCGAGCCGCCGACCTGTTCCCGGTTCTTCGCGGCCTCGCGTCGACCGACCATCCCCAGGTGGGCCACTTCGCCGACTCC
>JALDXR010000231.1:0-6006 GCA_032154865.1 Nocardioidaceae bacterium | reverse complement strand
GGCGATGACCTCCACGATGTCGATTCGCCGGTCGACGGGGGATGGTCACTCGTCGAGGAGTTGGTGCTTGTGGGCCCGCCAGCGTTCGGCGAAGTCGGCGATCTCGACCTGGCTGAAGCGGACGTACTCGAGCGTCTCGCGGACCCGATGACCGCCGGGACGCGCCTCGTCGAGGATCTCGATCCCCTCGCTGAGGATCTCCTCCCAGCGCTTGAGGAGTGGCAGCCGCTGCTGGGTGATCGTGTACCAGATGTCCTCGTCGTAGACCCGGTAGTGGTCGCTGCGTGAGCCGGGTTCGCGCTCGCGGATCAACAGCCCGGCCTGGACCAGATAGCGGACTGCTCCCGAGATCGCGGCCGGACTCACCCGAAGCCCGTCGGCGAGTTCCCGCGCCGTGTAGCGCTCGGAGTCGTCGGCGAGGACGTACGCGAACACGCGGGACGGCATTCGGGGCATGCCGGACTCGACGAGGATCAACGCGAACCGCTCGACGAAGCGCAGGACCGCGTCGTCCTGATGACCCTTGTCGGCTGCCGCCACCGTAGCCTCCCTCTCACTGCTGTTCAGGCCAACAGTTTAGAAGATTCACAAAGTTGTAAAAGCATGACGGGCCGTTCCACCCGGGACGGGTGGTGACGGGCTGCCGCGGTGGAGTCAGCCTGTCGCTATCGGGCGTCCGAGCGGCCAAGGAGAGCGATGACCACCGAACAGATCCTCTATGGCCTGGCCCTGACGGTGGCCCTCGCCGTCGGGTGTCAGATCGTGGCGGCCCGGCTTCGCATCCCCGCGCTGATCCTCTTGTTACCGGTCGGCTTCTGCGCCGGGGCGCTCACCGACGACGTCCATCCCGACCGACTGCTCGGGTCGCTGTTCGAGCCGCTCATCTCCCTGTCGGTCGCGATCATCCTGTTCGAGAGCGGCCTCGGGCTCGACCTGCGCAAGCTCAAGGGCGGCACTCGCACGGTCGTGATCCGGCTGCTGGTCTTCGGCGTACCGATCACGTGGGCGCTCGCCGGTCTCGCCGGCGCGGTGTTCCTCGACCTCTCGGAAGCAGCGTCGATCATGATCGGCGCGATCCTCATCGTGTCCGGGCCGACCGTCGTCGGGCCGCTGCTCGCCCACGTGCGCCCGACCGATCGGGTCCGGCATCCGTTGATCTGGGAGGGCACCCTCATCGACCCGATCGGCGGCATCATCGGTGCCATCGTCTTCCACGGGATCATGGCGGGCGGCGGCGTCGCGGGTGACTTCCGCATCGGGCGGTTCTTCGGAAGCATGGCGATCGGGCTCCTCGCGGGCCTGGCCGGCGCCGCCGTGCTCTGGTTCCTGCTTCGCACCCTTGATCTCCCCGAGATCCTGGGCACCAACGCGATGATCGCCACCGTGGTCGCCGTGGCGGCCACGAGCGACGCCGTACGCGACGACACCGGCCTGATCGCCGCGATCGTCATGGGGCTCGTCGCTTCCAACGTCGAGGGGTTCGACGTGGCGGCTCGACGGCCGTTCTTCGAGACGGTCGTTCAGCTGATCCTCGGCGTCCTCTTCATCTCGATCTCTGCGTCGGTGACACCGGACTCGCTCGAAGACATCCTGCTCCCGACCGTCGGACTGGTCGCTGTCCTGGTCTTGGTGGCGCGGCCGCTGGTGGCCCTGATGTCGACCTGGCAGACCGGCCTGAAGCGCGGCGAGCGGGGGTTCATCGGCTGGATGGCCCCGAAGGGCATCGTCGCCGCCTCCACCGCGTCCGCCTTCGGCGCCAGCCTGGTCAGCGAAGGCGTTCCCGGCGCCGACAAGATCCTGCCGGCCACCTTCTTGACCATCGTCTTGACCGTGACGTTATACGGCCTGACCGCGGCGCCGATCGCCAGGCTGCTCGACGTCTTGCGGCCGTCCGGCTCCCGACCGCTGATCGTGGGCGGCGACCCCTGGGCGATCGGCATCGGACGCGCCCTGCAGGACGCCGGCCTGGAAGTGCTCATGTGGGCCGGCGAGGACGACGAGCGGGACGCCGTCCGGCGGGCCGGTCTGCCGATCGCGCCGGGTGAACTGCTGGCCGCGGCCACCGGGCGCCGCGCCGAGCTCGAGGGCATCAGCGAGGTGCTCCTGCTGACCGCGGAGGACGACTTCAACGCGCTGGCCTCGGTGGTGTTGCCGGGCAGCCTGGACGGACGGGTCTATCGAGTGTCCGCGCCCCATCACAGTCACGGCGTGGTGGCGCCGTACACGGGCGGCGAGCTGCTGTTCGACGAGTCGCTCACCCGCTCGGCACTGAGTCGCCGCTACGAGCAGGGTGCGCAGATCCTGACCGTGCCACGCGAGCGGCCGGAGCCCGACGGTGGGTCGGTGCTCTTCGTCGTACGCAGGAATCGCCGACTGGCACCGGTGACGACGCTCGGCGAGCCGGCGGTCGAGCCCGGCGATTCGCTGGTGATCCTGCACGATCCGGCCGGCAGCCCGGAGGCGAGCCCGGCGGACTGAGGCACCCGCTGACGGCTACGTTTAGTAGTTTCACAAATGTGTGAAGCGTATGTAGTCTCGCCTGTATGACATCTCCCGCGATCTCGGTGTCCGGCCTCGTGAAGACCTACGGCCCGACCCGAGCCCTGGACGGACTCGACCTGTCGGTGACGACGGGTGAGGTGCACGGCTTCCTCGGTCCGAACGGAGCCGGCAAGACGACCACGATCCGGGTGCTGCTCGGCCTGCTGCGGGCCGACTCCGGAGAAGCCCGGCTGCTCGACAGCGACCCGTGGCACGACGCGGTCGCGCTGCACCATCGACTCGCCTACGTCCCCGGCGACGTGAGCCTGTGGCCGAACCTCACCGGCGGCGAGACCATCGACCTGCTGACCCGGCTGCGCGGCGGAGTGGATCCCAAGCGACGCGACGAGCTCATCGAGCGGTTCGATCTCGACCCGCGCAAGAAGGCCCGGTCGTACTCCAAGGGCAATCGGCAGAAGGTCGCTCTGGTCGCCGGACTCGCCTCGGACGTCGAGTTGCTGCTCCTGGACGAGCCGACCTCGGGACTCGACCCGCTGATGCAGGCGGTGTTCGAGGACTGCATCGACGAGTGGAAGGACGAGGGCCGTACGGTCCTGCTGTCCAGCCACATCCTCGCCGAGGTCGAGGCGCTGTGCGACCGGGTCAGCATCATCCGGCTCGGCAAGACCGTCGAGACCGGGACCCTCGGCGACCTGCGACACCTGACTCGTACGTCGATCACCGCCGAGACCGAGCGCCCGGTGACCGGGCTGGAGGGTATGCCAGGCGTCCACGACCTCCGGCTCGAGGGCGATCGGGCCCGGTTCGACGTCGACACTCCGCGGCTCGACGGCGTCCTGCGGCGGCTCACCGAGTTCGGCGTACGGAGCCTGACCAGTCAGCCGCCGACGCTCGAAGAGCTCTTCCTGCGTCACTACGGCGACGAGCTCGAGGCGGACGGCGTCGACGTGGAGGTCGAGGAGCCCGCCGGAGAGCGGTCATGAGCCCCCTCACCGGCACCGGAACCCTGATCCGGTTCATCTTGCGTCGCGACCGGGTGCGGCTGCCGATCTGGGTGCTCGGCATCGCGGTGTCGCTGATGGGCTCGGTCGCGAGCTTCGCCGACACCTATCCGACCGCGGCGGACCGCCAGAAGCGGGCCGATGTGCTCGACAGCGCGGCGGCGCAGCTGTTCGTCGGGCCGGGCTACGGCACCGACCACTACACCTTCGGCGCGATGACGGCGAACGAGCTGCTGCCGTTCGCGGCGATCGTCGTCGCCTTGATGAGCGTGTTCCTCGTCGTACGCCACACCCGCGCCGAGGAAGAGGAAGGCCGGGCCGAGCTCGTCCGCGCCGGAGTCGTCGGCCGGCACGCGTCGACGGTCGCCACCCTGGTCGTCGTGTGCGGCGCCCAGGTGCTGCTGGCGGTGCTCCTCACCTTCGGCCTGCCGGCCAGCCTCAGCGAGCTGTCCACGTCGGGGTCGTTCGCCTTCGCCGCGGCACTCGCCGGCGTGGGATTCGTCTTCGCCGGTGTCGCCGTGTTGATCGCGCAGCTGACCGCCAACGCTCGCACCGCCCTCGGCATCTCGTCGATGGTCCTGGGGGCGACCTACCTCGTACGCGCGATCGGCGACATGACCGGGACCCATCTCGCCTGGCTTTCGCCGTTCGGCTGGGCCACCGAGATGCGGGCGTACGTCGACGTCCGATGGTGGCCGCTGCTGCTGTCGTTGGGCTTTACGGTCGGACTGGTCGCGGTGGCGATCCGGATCAACGCCCGGCGCGACGTCGGGAGTGGCGTGATCGCGGACCGACCCGGCCGACCGGAGGCATCGTCGCTGCTCGGAAGCCCACTGGGACTAGCGTTTCGGCTCCAGCGGACCAGCCTGATCGCGTGGAGCGTCTCGCTCTTCCTGCTCGGCCTCGTGTACGGCAGCATCGCCGACGAGGCGGCCAGCCTCTACGAGGACATCAGCTCCCTCGACGACTACCTGGCGCGGATCGGCGCCGCGGACCCGGCCGACCAGTACCTCGCGATCACGCTGTCGATCTCGGCGGTGATCGCGCTCGGCTACTCGGTGCAGTCGACCCTGCGGGCCCGGAGCGAGGAGTCCAAACAGCGCGCCGAGCCGCTGCTGGCCGCGGCGGTCAGCCGTTCGCGATGGGTCGGGAGTCACCTCGTCATGGCGCTCGGTGGCAGCGTCGTGATGATGTTCGCGTACGGCCTGGGCCTCGGAATCAGCCGGGCGATCAGTGCCTCGGACATCGGTGAGCTGCCCCGGCTGGTCGGCTCGGCCCTGGCGTACACACCGGCGCTGTGGGTGTTCGTCGGCCTCGCGGTCCTGCTGTTCGGTCTCGTGCCGAGGGCGGTCGGCGTGGCGTGGGCGTTCCTCGGTTTCGTGGCATTCGCCGGGTTCCTGGGACCGCTGCTGCAACTGCCCGACTGGGCCTACGACCTGTCGCCGGTCGATCGGATCCCCAATGTTCCGGTCGCCGACTTCTCGGCCGGGCCGCTGATCGCGCTGACCCTGATCGCCGCGGCGATGATCGCCGTCGGCCTCGTGGGCTTCCGCCGGCGCGACCTCACCGGGGCCTGATCGCCGGCTCTACCCACGGCCCACGCTCGGTTTTGCGTACTTGTTGTTGGTCTGGAGCGCCCAGCACCGACAACAACTGCGCAAAACCGACTGGAGCTGGACCGCTCGTCGACCGCATGCCGATGACCTTGTTGCAAATGAGTCGCAACTGCGATTAATAATGAGGTAGGTGCATCGCCGAGTCCGGGGAGGTGGCGACATGCACGTACCTGACGGCTTTTTCGACGCCCAGACCTCGGTCGTCGCCGGGGGCGTCGCGTTGGCCGGTGTGGCGGTGTGCCTTCGCGGCGCCCGTCGTGAGCTCGACGAGCGGACCGCGCCACTCGCCGGCCTGGTCGCGGCGTTCGTCTTCGCGGTCCAGATGCTCAACTTCCCGGTCGGCGCCGGCACCAGCGGCCATCTCATGGGCGGCGCCTTGGCCGCGGTGCTCATCGGCCCAGCGACGGGGGCGTTAGCCGTCGCAGTCGTACTGCTCGTACAAGCGCTGTTGTTCGCCGACGGCGGTCTGAGCGCGTTGGGCATCAACGTGATCCTGATGGCCATGATCACCGCCTGGCTCGGGTACGCCGTGTTCCGGCTGGCCATGAGCGTGCTGCCGAAACGGCTCGCCTCGGTGCCGTTGGCATCCGGAATCGGGGCGTTCGTCTCGGTGCCGGTCGCGGCCCTCGCCTTCGTCGGCTTCTACGCGATCGGCGGCACCGCCGACATCAGTCTCGCCGCGGTCGCCTCGGCGATGATCGGCGTGCACGTCCTGATCGGCATCGGCGAGGGCGTCATCACGGCGCTGACCGTCGGCAGCGTCATCGCGGTGCGGCCGGATCTGGTCTACGGAGCCCGCGGCCTGCTGCCCAAGCAGCAACTCGAGCTGCGGCCGTCGGCGGGGGAGGCGAAGTCATGACGACCGAGTCCTCGTCGCCCGACGCCGG
>JALDXR010000008.1:0-21495 GCA_032154865.1 Nocardioidaceae bacterium | reverse complement strand
ATGTAATCCTTCGCCGCGAACCTTGGGTACCGAGTCCGCCCTGTCGACCTAGTCGGCGAACGGCGAGGCGGCGTGCCCACGTCGGCCGATCGGATTCCGGTGGCTCTGCCTCCGGTCTAGTTCTCGACCGAGACGAGCAATTCTCCGAGTCGCTCGGACCGTACGGTCGTCCGGCGTCGACTCCGCCAGAGGGAGGCCGGCAGCCATCGGGCCAGGAACCGGCGGCCGGGGGTCTGCCGGCTCGCCAGTGCCTCGGCGACGGCCACCTGAGCGCTGCGCAGGTCACTGGCGTCGCGGATCGTCCGGGCATACCTGGCCTGCTCGATCGCGAGGACCAGGCGATTCAGCGCGGCGACGACCTGTCCGCCGCTGGCGCGATCGTCGGGCAGCCGCTCGCGTAGAGATCGGCCGATGGCACGCGGTGTCGCTCCGGCATCCCAGGTCATGCGCAGGTCGACGACGCGATCGCGCAACTCCGCCCAGGCCGCCTCGGCCATCGCCACCGATCCCCGGGCGCGAGACCACCGCCGCCGCCGGACGACCGCCCGCGTCAGACGGGGCAGGCTGAGCAGGAGGGCGAGTCCGAGAATGATCGACGGCCCGATCCACCAGATGTCCGAACCGCCTGCTGCGGAGCCGCTGCTGTCGTCGCTAGTGGAGTTGTCCAGCTTATTTCCGGGGCCTTGCGTGGCACGGCTCGGACCCGTTTGACCCGCACTGTTCGGCGTGCTCGGCAACGTGCCACTGCCACTGGTGAATCTGAGCGGTTCGCTGCCCACGGATTCGTCGGTGTTCGGGGTGGGCTCGAACCGCACCCACCCGATCTCAGAGAAGTGCAGCTCGGGCCAGGCATGCATGTCGGTGCCCCTGAACTCCCAGTTGTTGCCTTCGACATGCTCTGGCTGGAGGAAGCCCACGACCACGCGAGAGGGGATGTCGAGGGTACGGGCCATGATCGCCATCGCGGTCGCGAACTGTTCGCAGTAGCCGTCTCGGCTCGTGGTCAGGAAGTCCACCAGATCCTCGATGTTGGCACCAGAGGTCTCTGCTGCGTTGATGTCGTAGGTGAATTCGTCGCTGCGGAACCAGCTCTCCAGGGCGCGGGCCTTGTCGAAGCTCGTCGACTCACCGCGGGTTTGTTTCTTCGCGAGATCTGCGAACACGCTGGGGGGGTTCCCAGGAAGCTCGAGGTACCTGGTGTAATCGGGCGTCGGGGAAGTGGACTGGCGCATCTGGCGGGTCGTGGGTTCGGTGAGGTCGGAGCTGAACTCGTAGGTCTGTCCCGCCGTGTCCTCGTCGGAGTCGATGTAGACGTCCATACTCGTACGGTCGAGCTGCCACGGCTGTTCGCTCTCGACGCTCGTCGGGAAGTAGCGAAGCGGTAGCCAGCTGGTGTCGAAGGAGTCGGAGATGGTGACCGTGTAGGTCTGCAGCGTCGGCAAGATGTACGACGCTCTGTCAGTCTGCACCGGCCACGTCTCGCCGATGGATTGGGAGCTTTCCTCGCTCGGCTCGCTGACCTTCCAAGCGTCGCCGGTGAAGTCGTCCAGGACGGCGAGCTGGAAGTACTCAGGGTCCGGATCGGTGGTGTTGACGTGCAGCAGGACCTCGTCGCTTTGCTTCGACAGGTTGCGCCGGAGATCGAGAACCAGATCCTGGTCGATGGAGACTGAGCCGCCGGAGCCGCCGGGCCCGCCGGAACCGCTGTGGCCGAAGTAGTGCGGCGACAGCGTCGGCACCAGGATGGGCACCACAGCCGCCATGGCGATGGCGCCGAGGCCGACGCGGGTTCCGTTGCGCCGCAGCCCGCCCTCGTCGACCTCGTTCGGCCGATCCCACAGCGAGCCGGCCGTGGAGATCTGGCGACCCCAATGGGTCAGGCGTTCTCGCTCGTCGGCGGCGAGCAGGAAGATGTAGCCGGCGGCGCCGATCAGGAAGGCGGCGACCGAGATCTCGCCGCCCAGGATCGACACCGGCGTCATGTAGACGGCGAGGAAGACCAGTCCGAGCAGCGAGGCCCGCCGCCAGGATGCGGCGACCACGTCGACGACCACGGCCAGGCCGACCAGGACGGTCGCCATCGCCATGGTGACGTTGGGGTTCTCGGGCAACGGAGCGGCGTACTGGTTGGCGAAGTCGGCATAGTCCGACCAGCGCTGCCGCAGCTCGGAGATCGCGTCCGGGCCGGGCAGGAAACCGAGGAACGCCTCGTGCCTGGCGAAGGCCAGGACCAGCCACTCGACCGCGACGACGAGCCCGGCGAGCAGGACGACGAGCGGATGGGCGCGGCGGGACCGCAGCAGGGCGCCGGTGATCGCGACCGTGGCCGCCCCCACGGCGCCGACCACGAGGTAGCGCTTGGAGGCCGTGAGCGGGGCAAGCATCGCGGCGGCGCACAGCGTCGCGACCCACGCCCAGAACGTCACGCGGACCTGCTCGGACCAGGCTCGGCGGATCATGAGCCCGTACTCGCTTCCGGTACCGCACCCGCCCAGGTGTCGAGATGGGCCGTGCTCGGAGCCGGCGCCGCCGGACCGTGCTTGATCAGCGCCCCCAGCCGCTGCCACACCACGGTCGGTGACTGGTCGGGTCGGGCCGTCGTCACGCACCAGTTGCCGCTGCCGAACGCGGCGGTGAGCTGCTTGAGCCGGCCCTCGGGGTCGGTCATCGCCGCCGACGCGCCCCAGCTCGCTGTGTCGAGCACGATCGCCATGACCGGTGCGCCGAGCGCCGACATGCGGGACAGCTCGGCGACGTCGCCGGATCCCAGGCTGCCGAGGATCGCGATGACCAGACCGGGACTGCCGACCACGGCGTCGACCGCGTCGGACAGTGACGTGTTGGTCGAGTGCGTCATCACGGCGAGCTCGTCGAGGATCGGGCCGGACTGCTCGGCGTCCTTGGTCGTCTTGTCGTGCCAGGCGTGCGCCTCGACGTCGTGGCGGTCGGTGACCAGCCGTACCGAGAATCCGGCCTGGGTGAGATGCACGGCGATCGACGCCGCGGCTGAGATCGCCCACTCGAGCGACGACGCGAGGCCGCTGCCGCGGTGGGCGATGGACCGGGAGTCCAGCAGCACGGTGGCCCGGCTCTGCCACGGCTGCTCCTCGCGCCGGACCATCAGCTCGCCGGTCTTGGCGGTCGAGCGCCAGTGGACCCGGCGCAGGTCATCGCCGTGGCGGTACTCCCGGACCGTGACGTCCTCGGCGCTGCCGACCGCGAACGCCCGCGGCCGATTCTCGCCGGCCCCCGTCCAGTCGCCGGTGATGCCGATCGACGGCAGTGCGTAGACCTGCGGCACGACCACGAGGGACGCGGTGTTGTGGAACGAGCGGACCAGCTCGATCAGGCCGAAGGGGTCGGAGACCCGGATCGTGAGCGGCCCGATGTCGTAGCGACCGCGCACCTCCGAACGGACCGCGTAGGTCACGTCCTCGTGCCATCGCGGACCCGCGTGGTCGAGGATGAACCGAGCCCGGGTGCCGAGGACGTAGGGCACCTGGTCCTCGAGGAGCAGCAGACCCATCGGCATGGCGCCGTCGTTGGCCAGGGAGAGTGTCACGGTGGCCGGCTGCCCGGCGGTCACCCGGGTCGGCGTGACGTAGCGGCTGGCCATCAGCCGATAGCGGGCCCGGCTCACCAGCAAGGCGGTGAGCAACGGGAGGGCGACCGCGAGCACCCCGACGCGGAGCAAGGCGTCGAATCCCGCGATGAACGCGCACAGCGAGATCGTGATGCCGGCCGCGAAGAACGCGCGTCCTCGCGTTGTGAGCGCTGCCAGTGCCTCTCGCATGGTCAGGCGAGGCGTGGTCGGCCGGGGACCTCACCGCCGCCGTCCGGCACCGGGACGGACGCCAGGATCGCCTCGATGACGCGATCTGCCGTGCGACCTCCCATGGCGGCGTCGGCAGTGAGCAGAAGACGGTGCCCGAGTACGGGCTGTAGCAGCCGCTGGACGTCGTCCGGAAGGACGTACTCGCGGCGGTCCAGTGCGGCCGCGGCCTTGGCGGCCCGCACCAGGTGCAGGGTCGCGCGCGGCGACGCGCCGAGGCGGAGGTCGACCGAGCGTCGCGTGGCGGTCGTCAAGGCGACGGCGTAACGCTGCACCGCGGGTGAGACGAAGACCATCCGGACGGTCTGGATCAGCTTGGCGATCTCGGCGGCGTCTGTGACGGCGGCCAGCGTCGCGAGCGGATCGGAGTCGGCGTGGGAGTCCAGCATGGCCAGCTCCGACGTCTCGACGGGATAGCCCATCGACACCCGGGCCATGAACCGGTCGCGCTGCGCCTCGGGGAGCGGGTAGGTGCCCTCCATCTCGATCGGGTTCTGCGTCGAGATGACCATGAACGGGTCTTCGAGCTGGTACGTCGTGTTGTCGACGGTGACCTGGCGCTCCTCCATGCACTCGAGCAACGCCGACTGCGTCTTGGGCGAGGCGCGGTTGATCTCGTCGCCGACCACGATGTTGGCGAACACGCCGCCGGGGCGGAACTCGAAGCTCCGCAGCTCCTGGTTGTAGATGGAGACGCCGGTGACGTCGCTCGGCAGCAGGTCCGGCGTGAACTGAATACGGCGGACGGTGCCGTCGATCGACCGGGCGAGGGACTTGGCCAGCATGGTCTTGCCGACGCCGGGTACGTCCTCGATCAGCAGATGTCCGCCGGCGAGCAGCACGGTGATCGTGGTGCGGATGACGTCGGTCTTGCCCTCGATGACGGTCTCGATGTTGCGCTGGACGCGCTGCACCACATCGGTCAGCACCTCGAAGTCGCCTCCGGGCCCGATGGCGCTTGGCTGTGTGGTGGTCACCCGATGCCTCCCTCTGCGTCGTCAGCGACGCACTCCCATCATCTATCGACCGGGCGCCGCCCGCCCGCTAGATCTTCTCAACCGACGGCAGGGTGTACGCAACGGTCACCCATAACGATGCCGTACCACCTATACGTCGCCAAGGAATCGGCGACATCCGTATCCACCGACGCCCGAACGCCGAAACCCGGCGACCGACGTATCGATCTTCCCCCACCGCTCCCCACGTCGGATCAGAGGGGTCTTGACCTGCGTGTTCGCCAGGCGGCCTGACCCTCCGGCGCTCTGATTCGGCCGCAACATGCCGCAATCCACGATTGAGGATGGGGGAGAGTGGGGTAAAGTGGCGCGCAGTGGTGAATGCGGTGTGGGAGGTGGGTGCATGTTCCTCGGCACACACACCCCACGCCTGGACGACAAGGGCCGGCTCTTCCTGCCGGCGAAGTTCCGTGACGACCTGCAGGGAGGGCTCGTGATCACCAAGGGCCAGGACCGCTGCCTGTTCGTCTGGTCGCGCAACGACTTCGAGGCGCTCACCGAGCGGGTGCGGCAAGCCCCGTTCACCAACAAGTCCTCGCGGGACTTCCTGCGGGTGCTCTTCTCCGGCGCCTCCGACGAGATTCCGGACAAGCAGGGACGGATCACGATCCCCCCGGTGCTGCGGGAGTACGCCCGGCTGCGGCGGGACTGCGTGGTGATCGGCGCGATGGACCGGGTGGAGATCTGGGACTCCGAGGCCTGGGCGAGCTACAGCGCCGAGCACGAGGAGAGCTTCGCCTCGATGTCCGAGGAGGTGATCGACGGGGTCTTCTAGCCATCCACGAGCGTCCTGGCTCGGACGTTCGGCGAGGTCTCCGCTCCGCTTCACCCGCCAGCTGGCGCTACTTCCCCGGTGCCAGACGGCGACTTCCCGGTCGAGCGGACGGAGACCTGGCCGAACGAACAGCACGCCGACGAGACACACGAGGGGAGCACGATGAGCGACGTCCATGTGCCTGTGCTGTTGCGGCGAGTCGTCGAGCTCGTCGCACCGGCGCTGCAGCACGACGGCGCGGTGCTGGTCGACGCCACCCTCGGTCTCGGCGGGCACACCGAGGCGGTGCTGCGCGAGTGTCCCTCGGCCCGGGCGATCGGCGTCGACCGGGACCCGCAGGCCATCGACACCGCGCGCGAGCGCCTCGGATCGCTCGCGGAGCGCGTGACCTTCGTGCACTCCGGCTTCGACGAGCTCGGCCGGGTCCTGGCAGAGCTCCGGCTGGACCGGATCGACGCGGTGCTCTTCGACCTCGGAGTGTCGTCCCTGCAGCTCGACCGGGTGGAGCGCGGCTTCTCGTACTCCGTCGACGCCCCTTTGGACATGCGCATGAACCCGGGTGACGAGCTGGATGCCGCCGAGGTGCTCCGTACGTACTCCGAGGCCGACCTGACCCGGATCCTGCGGGAGTACGGCGAGGAGCGCTTCGCCAAGCGGATCGCGGCCGCCATCGTCCAGGCCCGCCGGACCGCCCCCCTCGAACGCACCGGCCAGCTGGTCGAGATCGTGCGCTCCACGGTCCCGGCGCCGGCCCGCCGGCGAGGCGGACATCCGGCCAAGCGGACCTTCCAGGCCCTCCGGATCGAGGTCAACGGCGAGCTGGCGGCGCTGCGGCGGGCGCTGCCGGAGGCGATCGACGCCGTCGCCGTGGGAGGACGCGTCGTCGTCTTGTCCTACCACTCGCTCGAGGACCGGATGGTCAAGCGCGTGCTCGCCGCCAAGGCACGGGTCGAGCTGCCCGAGGGACTGCCGGTGCGCGCCGACCAGGCCGAGCCGGAGTTCCGCCTGCTGACCCGCGGCGCAGATCGGGCCGACGACGCCGAGGTCGCCGCCAACCCGCGCGCCCGATCGGTCCGGCTCCGGGCGGCCGAACGGCTTCGGGAGGCGGCATGAGCTTGCCTACCGGTACGGCCCGCGCCCGCGCCAGCCGCCCCCGAGCGGCCGCACGGCCCCGTTCTCGTCTCACCGTCGTTCCGCCACGGGCCACGACCGCGCGAAGCGGCCCCTTCGTCCTGCTCATCGCGACGATTCTCGTGGTGGGACTGATCGGCCTGCTGATGCTCAACCTGTCGATGCAGAAGGCGTCGTTCCGGCTGGCATCGCTGCAGGACCGGGCGGAGGCGCTGCAGACCCGGGAGCAGAGCCTCGACCTCAAGGTCGACCGGCTCGCCAGCAGCGATCGGCTGGTCGATGAGGCGAATCGGCTGGGCATGGTGCCCAACCCCAACCCGGTCTTCCTCGACCTGTCCAACGGCTCGGTCATCGGCGACCCCGCGGTCGCCGTGCCGCGAGCCGTGCCGGTCGACCCGCTCGTCGAGGCGTCCAGCAACGCGACCGACGAAGACAAGCCCGCGGCCGATGACAAGCCGTCGGGCGACGAGGAGCCGAGCGGTCCGACAGCTCATGAGCCCGCGGCAGATGACCGTGGCGCGGCGGCCGATGACAGTCGCGGGGCGGCCGATGACAGTCGCGGCGCGACCAACGACAGGGACTCGACGAGCAACGACCGGGACACGGCGAGCAGCGATCGTGACTCGACGAGGGACAACCGCGACTCCACCGATGCCCGGCCGGACCGGCGCGACCGGCAGCCCGACGCCACGGGACGCGACTGATGAGCGGCGCCCGGCCACGGCCGCGATCCGGGCGGTCGCGGCGATCGTTCTTCCGGCTGCGGCTGTCCATCCTGTGCATCGGCTTCGTGTTGTCGCTGTTCGCGGCCCGGCTGTTCCAGCTGCAGGGCGTCGACGCCAACGCGTACGCCTCGATGGCTGAGGACGAGGGCACCCAGACCGTCGAGCTCCATGCCAGCCGAGGAGCGATCCTGGACCGCTACGGTGTCGAGCTGGCGACGACGGTCGACGCGGTCGCGCTGACCGCCGACCCGACGATGACCGAGGACAACGCGACCCGCATCGCAGCGATCCTGCAGCGCCAGATCGGACTCGACTACTTCGACACGGTCAACCGGCTTCGAGCCCCCGACACCCGGTTCGTCTACCTTGCACGCCGGGTCCCGGTCTGGAAGTCCAACCAGGTGATGTCCGCGCTGGACCGAGCGAACCTGGTCGGTGTCTTCACCGAACGCGATCCGCTGCGCACCTACCCCGACCGTGATGCGGCCTCGTCCCTGGTGGGCGTCGTCGGTGCGGACGGCGAGGGCCTGTCCGGACTGGAGTACGAGTACGACAACCTGCTGGCCGGTGACGACGGACATGCGACCTACCTCCTCGCGCCTTCAGGCGAACGCATCCCGCTGTCGGACGAGAACGTCGACGAGCCCGAGCCCGGCGTCGGCCTGCAGACCACGATCGACCGCGACGTGCAGTGGATGGCCGAACGGCGGCTGACCCATGCCGTCCGCGACACCGGCTCGGACTGGGGAACCGCGATCACCATCGACGTGCGCACCGGCGAGATCGTCCAGTTCTCGCAGTACCCCGGCTTCGATCCGAACCAGGTCGGCTCGCTCGACGAGGACGACATGGTCAACCGCGGAGTGCAGTACGTCTACGAGCCCGGCAGCGTCGAGAAGGTGCTGACGTACTCCGCTGTGGCCGACGCAGGAGCGGTCACCCCGCGTACCCGGATCGAGGTTCCGGGTTCCTACCGCGTGGACGGCTACGAGATCAACGACGACTGGTCGCACGGCACCATCCGGCTGACCGCCACCGGCGCGATCGCGAAGTCGTCGAACCTGGCGGCGATCCTCGTGTCGCAGCGGATCACGGCCCGGAAGCTGCACAGCTACCTGCAGTCCTTCGGGCTCGGATCGACGACCGGCGTCGGGCTGCCGGGGGAGTCGGCCGGCATCCTCGCCGACTACCGCGACTGGAGCCGCTCGCAGCGCGCCACGATCGCCTTCGGGCAGGGGTTGTCGGTGACCGCGGTCCAGATGGCCGGGGCGCTCGCCGCGGTCGCCAACGACGGCGTCTACATCGAGCCGACGCTGATCACCGGGTACGTCGAGCCCGACGGCAGCGTCGAGCCCACGGACGACCCGGAGTCCCATCGCGTGATCAGCAAGAAAGCGGCCCGGATGGTCGCCACGATGATGACCGCCACGACCCAGGACGACGGGACCGCTCCGCTCGCGGCGATCCCGGGCTATCGGGTCGCCGGCAAGACTGGGACTGCGCAGCGTGTTGATCAGGACACGCTCGGTTACGTCCCGGGGCAGCGGACGATCTCGTTCGCCGGCTTCGCCCCCGCCGACGATCCGCGCTTCATGACCTATGTCGTCCTGGACAACCCCAAGGACGGCAGCTTCGGCGGCACCGGGGCGGGCCCGGTCTTCCACGACATCATGTCGACGGCGCTGCAGCGCTACGGCATCGCGCCGACCGGAGCCAAGCCGGTACGGATCCCGTTGGAATGGTGACGACGGGCTCCGACGGCGCCTTTAGTAGCCTCAGCCGGTGCCCTCCGAACCAGCGACACAGGACCGGCGTGTCCTGGGGGACCGACCGCAACGGGTCCGCCCGGTCCCGCTCGCGACGGTCGCACAGGTCGTCGACGCGACCGGTGGCGACCACGTCGAGATCACCGGCGTGACCCTGCGGTCCCAGGCGGTACGGCCCGGCGACCTCTACGCCGCGCTGCCCGGCGCCAAGACGCACGGTGCCCGGTTCGCCGACGACGCCGCTGGGCGTGGGGCGGTCGCCTTTCTCACCGATCCGGACGGCGAGGCGGAGTGCCGCGAGACCGGGCACCCGGTGCTGACAGTGCCGCGGCCGCGCGAACGGCTCGGCGCCGCCGCCGCGGAGATCTACGGCCGACCGGGCGAGCGGCTCACCACGATCGGGGTCACCGGCACCCAGGGCAAGACGACGGTGACGTTCCTGGCCGAGTCCGGTCTCCGGGGCGCCGGCAAGATAGCGGCGGTCGTCGGCACGACGGGCACCCGGATCGCCGGCGACCCCGTCAAGTCGGCGCTCACGACCCCGGAGGCGCCCGACCTCCATGCTCTCCTCGCGGTGATGGTCGAGCAAGGCGTCGACGTCTGTGCGATGGAAGTGTCGAGCCACTCGCTCGTCCAGCGCCGGGTCGACGGTGTCGTCTTCGATGTCGCGACGTTTCTGAACCTCGGTCGGGATCACCTCGACTTCCACGGCGACATGGACTCCTACTTCGAGGCCAAGGCGTCGCTGTTCACTCCCGAACGAGCCGCCCACGCCGTGGTCAACGTCGACGACGAGTACGGCCGCCGGCTGCTCGACCGGCTCGAGCTGCCGTACGCGACCTTCTCGACCACGGACCGGGACGCGGACTGGCGAGCCGAGCAGATCGAGGCCATGAGCCGGTCATCGACGTTCGTCGTGATCGACCCCGCCGGTCGACGCCACGAGGCGACGGTGCCGCTCGCCGGGACCTTCAACGTCTCGAACGCCCTGGGCGCCGTCGCCTCGCTCGCGGCGGCCGGCTGTCCGATCGACAAGGCGATCGACGGCATCGCCGCCAGTGGTGCGATCTCGGGCCGGATGGAGTCGGTCGACCTCGGTCAGCCGTTCGTCGCCCTGGTCGACTACGCGCACAAGCCGGACGCGCTGCGGGCCGTGCTCGAGTCGGTGCGCCCGATCGCCGCCGGTCGGGTGATCGTGGTGATCGGCGCCGGTGGCGACCGGGACGCCGGCAAGCGGCCCCTGATGGGTCGGGTGGCCGCCGAGCTGGCCGACGTGGTCGTCGTCACCGACGACAATCCGCGAACCGAGCAGCCGGAGGCGATCCGGGCGGCCGTCCTCGCCGGAGCCCATGACGCAGAGGGCCAGGCAGAGGTCATCGAGGTCGGCGACCGCCGCGAGGCGATCCGGCATGCCGTCCAGCTCGCGCGGCCGGGCGACTGCCTCGTGATCGCGGGCAAGGGCCACGAGACCGGTCAGGAGATCAGCGGCATCGTGCATCCCTTCGACGACCGGATCCCCAGGATTGGACGAGACGATCCCGTGATCGAGACGAGTCTGGGCGAGATCGCGGGCTGGGTGGACGGTGTCCTCCAGAACGCCGATCCGGCGACGCCGGTACGCGCGCCGGCCACCCACGACTCTCGGTCGGTGATCCCGGGCGGGCTCTTCGTCGCCGTCGCCGGCGAGCATGTCGACGGACACGACTTCGCGGCCGACGCGGTCGCCGCGGGCGCCGTCGGCTGTCTGGTCGCCCGGCCGGTGGGAGTGCCGTCGATCGTCGTCGACGATCCGGTCGTGGCGCTCGGACGGCTGGCTCGGGCCGTTGCGGGACGCCTCGCCGACTGCATGACCATCGGGCTGACCGGGTCGCAGGGCAAGACCACCACCAAGGACCTGCTGGCCGAGGTGCTGGGCCGGCAGGGGCCGACGGTGGCGCCGGTCGGCTCGTTCAACACCGAGATCGGGGTGCCACTCACCGTCCTGCGGGCCGACGCGGACACCAGCTTCCTCGTCATCGAGATGGGCGCGCGGGGGAAGGGGCACATCGCGTACCTCTGCGAACTGACCCAGCCGCAGGTCGGACTGGTGCTCAACGTCGGGGTCGCGCATGTGGGGGAGTTCGGCAGCCGTGAGGGCATCGCCGAGGCGAAGGGCGAGCTCGTCGAAGCACTCCCATCGGACGGCATGGCCGTGCTGAACGCCGACGATCCGCTGGTGCGGGAGATGGCGTCGCGTACGAAGGGCCGGGTGCTGACCTTCGGCGAGGACCCCCACGCCGACGTACGGATCGACGGCCTTCGGCTCGACGCCGGCGGACGACCCCGCTTCGACCTGACGTACGACGGGTCGACCGCTCCGGTGGCGATGCGGCTGCTCGGGCGCCATCAGGCGAGCAACGCGGCGGCGGCCGCGGCGGTGGCGCTGGGCGTGGGTCTCGAGCTGTCGACGGTCGCCACGAGCCTGTCCGAGGCGGCTCCGGCGTCCCGGTGGCGGATGGAGCCGCACGAGCGGGCCGACGGCGTACTGATCCTCAACGACAGCTACAACGCCAACCCCGACTCGATGCGCGCCGCGCTGGACACCCTGTCGAGCGTGGCAGCGGCCCGGTCCGAGGGTCGCGCCATCGCGGTTCTCGGTCCGATGCGAGAGCTGGGCCCGGCTGGCGACGAGGCGCATCGGGAGATCGGCGAGTACGCCGTGCAGCGCGGCGTCGGCACGGTCGTGGTCGTCGATCGGGACGCGCAGCAGATCCAGCGCGGCGCCGAGGCCGCCGGCGCCGAGCACTCCGTACTCGTGCCCGACGCGACCGCCGCCGTGGAGTGGCTCGAACCACGGCTGCGCGCGGGCGATGTCGTGTTGGTGAAAGCCTCCCGGGCGGACGGACTCGAGCGGGTCGCTCGCGCATTGGTCAGCCAGGCCGGGGATACTGCGTCCGAGACCGCGGCATCGCCGAACGAGGGCGAAGGGAGTACGGACGCTCGATGAGAGCCATTCTGCTCGCCGGCGGCCTGTCCCTCCTGGGAACCCTGCTGGGCACCCGCCTCGCGATCTCGGTCCTGGTCAACAAGGGCTATGGGCAGCTGATCCGCGACGACGGCCCGACGTCCCATCACACCAAGCGCGGCACGCCCACCATGGGCGGTCTGGTCATCATGCTCGCGGTCGGTGTCGGCTACGGCCTCGCCATGCTGCTGACCCAGACCGAGCCGTCCGCCTCGGCGCTGTTGCTGCTGTTCTTGTTCTTCGGGCTCGGCCTGGTCGGCTTCGTCGACGACTACATCAAGATCTCGAAGCAGCGCAGCCTGGGTCTACGGAGCAAGACCAAGATGGCCGGCCAGACCCTGATCGCACTGGCCTTCGGCTTCCTGGCGCTGCAGTTCGAGGACGCCAACGGCCGTACCCCGATCTCCCACGGCGTCTCGTTCATCCGCGACATCGAGGGCTGGGAGTTCCCGACCATCCTGATCCTGATCTGGGTCCTGCTGATCGTCGCCGGTACGAGCAACGCGGTGAACCTCACCGATGGTCTGGACGGTCTGGCCTGCGGCTCGTCGGCGATGGTCTTCGCGGCGTACACGCTGGTCAACATCTGGCAGAACAACCAGTTCTGCGGCACCCACCCCGGTCCGAAGTGCTACGAGGTCCGCGATCCGCTCGACCTCGCGGTCGTCGCCGCGGCACTCACCGGCGCCTGTTTCGGCTTCCTGTGGTGGAACGCGGCTCCGGCGAAGATCATCATGGGCGACACCGGTTCGCTGAGCCTCGGCGGCGCGATGGCCGGACTCGCCGTCATGACCCGCACCGACCTGCTGCTGCTCGTCATCGGCGGTTTGTTCGTGATCATCAGCCTGTCGGTGATCCTCCAGGTCGGCTGGTTCAAGATCTCCAACGGCAGACGGTTGTTCCGCATGGCGCCGTTACATCATCACTTCGAGTTAGCCGGCTGGGCCGAGATCACCGTCGTGATCCGGTTCTGGATCATCTCGGGACTCTGCGTGGCCGCCGGTCTCGGCATCTTCTACGCCGAGTGGGTCGCCGGAGCATGACCGGTCCCGAGGTCGGGCGACTGGGACGAGACGCCGACTGGAAAGGCATCGAGGCCGTCGTCGCCGGCCTCGCGGTTTCGGGAACGGCCGCCGTCACCACTCTGCTTCGCCTGGGCGCGGGCGTCACGGTTGTGGACGCGAGCGACGCCCCTCGGGTACTGGACCGGGCCGGCGAGGTGGAGTCGCTGGGCGCTCGCGTACGACTCGGACCGGACGCCGTCGAACGGGTCCCCGACGGGACCGACGTCGTCGTCACCTCCCCAGGCTGGACGCCACGAGCCCCGTTGCTGGCCGAAGCCGCAAGCCGTGGCCTGCCGATCTGGGGTGAGATCGAGCTCGCCTGGCGACTGCGCCGGACCGACGACGCGCCGTGGCTGTGCGTCACCGGCACCAACGGCAAGACCACCACGGTGCAGATGCTCGCCGCGATCCTCGGCGCCGCCGGGCTCCGCACCGCCGCGGTCGGCAATGTCGGCGCGCCCGCGGTCGCCACCGTCATGGAGCCGGAGCGCTACGACGTCCTCGCGGTCGAGCTGTCCAGCTTCCAGCTGCACTGGACGACCTCGCTGGCTCCCGAGGCGTCGGCCGTGCTCAACATCGCGCCGGACCACCTCGACTGGTACGCCGGGTCGATGGCGGACTACATCGCCGACAAAGGTCGGATCTACGACCGGGTCACCGCCGCCCGGGTCTACAACGCCGCCGATCCGCGTACGCAGGAGTTCGCGGTCACCGGTCCGGACGGGCCCAGAACGGTTGGTTTCACCCTGGGGCCGCCCGATCGCGACATGGTCGGCGTCGTCGACGACACCCTCGTGGATCGGGCCTTCGGCACTGACGCCGACGCCGCAGTCGAGCTCGCCACGGTCGCCGACGTCAAGCCGCCGGCACCGCACAACGTCGCCAACGCACTGGCGGCGGCGGCGCTCGCCCGGGCCCACGGCGTACCCGCGAAGGCGGTCCACGCCGGACTGTCCGGGTTCACGCCGGACCGGCACCGCAACGCGACCGTCGCCGTCCACGACGGCGTGCGCTGGGTCGACGACTCCAAGGCGACCAACCCGCACGCCGTCGAGGCGTCGTTGCTCGGCTATCCCTCGGTGGTGTGGATCGCCGGCGGATTGGCCAAGGGCGCGACGTTCGACCAGCTCGTCGAGCAGGTGCGGAGCCGGCTGCGCGCGGCCGTCCTGCTGGGCCGGGACCGTGCGGTGGTCGCGGACGCGCTCGCGCGACACGCACCCGAGGTCCCCGTGATCGAGGTGACCGAAGGGGAGACTGGCTCAGACGTCATGGAGCGTGTCGTTCGGGCGGCGGCCGTCGTCGCCCAAGACGGGGACACGGTCCTGCTGGCGCCCGGTTGTGCGTCACAGGACCAGTTCACCGACTACGGGGCCCGGGGCGACGCCTTCGCGGCCGCCGTCGACCGTCGGACGGCCGTCGAGCGGTAGGAAGGGAGGCCCGTGGCGACTGCGACCAAGCCGCCTCCGCGGGCCGCCCGCGACACCAGCGGCTCCGCCCAGCGGTCGGCGGCACGCTGGTGGGAGTCGCTCCGGAGAAACCTGGACCGGCCGCTGATGTCCTATCAGCTGGTCATCGGCGTGAGCCTCCTCCTGCTCGGGCTCGGCCTCGTGATGGTGCTGTCGGCCAGCTCGGTGCTGTCCTACGACCAGTACGGCTCGTCCTTCTACATCTTCGGCAAGCAGGCGATGTGGGCGGCGATCGGACTCCCGCTGGCCTGGCTGGCGTCCCGTACTCCGGTTCGCGTGATGCGATGGTTCGCCTATCCGGCGCTGCTGGGCTCGATCGTGCTGATCTGCCTGACGTACATTCCCGGCGTCGGTGTCGAGGTCAACGGCAACCAGAACTGGCTGAGCTTCGGCGGGCCGGTCACGATCCAGCCGTCCGAGATCGCCAAGCTCGCCATCATCTTGTGGGCGGCCGATCTCTACGCCCGCAAGGAGAAGCTGCTCGACGACTGGAAGCACCTGCTGATCCCGATGGTGCCCGCGACCGGACTGGTCGTCCTGCTCGTGGTGGGCCAGCGCGACGTCGGCACGGCGCTGGTCCTGTTCGCGATCATCCTGGGCATGCTCTGGGTGGTCGGGGCGCCGGCCCGGCTGTTCATCGGCGCGGTGCTCCTGCTCATCGGCCTCGGCACCTACCTCGCCAGTAGCGACGCCGAGCGCATCCAGCGGCTCACGACCTTCGTCGACCCGATGAGCGACCTGCGCGGCGACGGCTGGCAGGCCGCGCACGGCTTCTTCGCCTTGGCCACCGGCTCGTTCTGGGGCGTCGGCCTCGGCGCCAGTCGCCAGAAGTGGGGGAGTCTCCCCGAGGCGCACACCGACTTCATCTTCGCCGTGATCGGCGAGGAGACCGGCCTGTTCGGGACCCTGATCGTCCTTGGCCTGTTCATGGTGCTCGGCTACACCGGCTTCCGGATCGCCGGCCGGGCTCGCGACCCGTTCTCTCGCTACGCGGCGGCGGGCATCACCGTCTGGCTGCTGTCGCAGGCCCTGATCAACATGGGCATGGTGCTCGGCCTGCTCCCGGTCATCGGCATTCCGCTGCCGCTGGTCTCGTACGGAGGGTCGGCCCTGCTCCCGACTCTGATCGCGCTCGGTATGTTGCTGGCGTTCGCGCGTGCCGAACCGGGCGCCCAGGTGGCGTTGAAGTCCAAGCGGGTACGCCGACAGCGGCGCCGATCCGCCGCGACGACCTCGAACCGACGCCAGAGACGGTGAGCGATGCCTCTGTCCGTACTTCTCGCCGGTGGCGGAACCGCCGGCCACACGTCACCGATGCTCGCGACGGCTGACGCGCTACGCGACCGCAATCCCGACATCACCATCACCTGCGTCGGCACCGAGCGCGGCATCGAGACCCGCGTCATTCCGGAGGCCGGCCTCCCACTCGAGCTGATCCCGCCGGTGCCGCTGCCCCGGCGTCCGACCCTCGACCTCGCCCGGGTGCCCGGTCGGCTGCGCTCGGCGGTCAAGGCCAGCGGCGAGGTGCTCGACCGGATCCGGCCGGACGTCGTGGTGGGCTTCGGTGGGTACGTCGCGCTGCCGGTCTACCTCGCGGCTCGCCGCCGGGTCCCGATGGTGATCCACGAAGGCAACTCCGTGCCGGGCCTGGCCAACAAGGTCGGCGTGCGCTTCACCAGTCACGTCGCCACCAGCTTCCCCGACACGCCGCTCGCGCACGCGGTGTTCACCGGCATGCCGATCCGCCGGCTGATCTCCGGCATGGA
This sequence comes from Nocardioidaceae bacterium, assembly GCA_032154865.1. Classification (GTDB taxonomy): domain Bacteria; phylum Actinomycetota; class Actinomycetes; order Propionibacteriales; family Nocardioidaceae; genus DATFRX01. The sequence goes on along the minus strand of JALDXR010000008.1, from coordinate 4,950 downwards.
CCGGGCCAAGCAGCGGGACGAGGGTCGCGCCGAGTTCGGCCTCGAGCCGGGGCGGCCGACGCTGCTGGTGACCGGCGGCTCGCAGGGGGCAAGGCGGATCAACCATGCGGTCTCCGGGGCCGCCGCCGCCCTTGCCGACGCCGGCGTGCAGGTGCTGCACCACGCCGGCCGCGTCGAGGAGGCCGCGGTGACGCCGCGCGACGGCGGTCCGGCCTACCGGGTGCTGCCCTACATCGAGCGGATGGACCTGGCCTACGCGGCAGCCGATCTGGTCGTCTGCCGGGCCGGCGCCAACACGGTCACCGAAGTGTCCTGTGCGGGCCTGCCCGCGGTGTTCTGCCCGTTGCCGCACGGCAACGGCGAGCAGGCCCGCAACGCCCGTCCGGTGGTCGACGCCGGTGGAGCGCTGCTGGTCGACGACGCCGCGATGACCGCCGCTTGGGTCGGCCGGACGGTGCCGGAGCTGCTGCATGATCCGGCTCGCCTCAACGCCATGTCACGGGCCGCCGACGGGCTGCTGCCCCGCGACGCCGACGTCCGGCTGGCCGTGATGATCGAGGACGCCGCGCGAGGTGCACCGTGAGGGTGCCGCTCCCGTCGGAGATCCCGGCCGCGGTCGACCTCGGGCACGTGCACTTCGTCGGCATCGGCGGCGCCGGGCTGTCCGGCCTGGCGCGGCTGATGCTGGCTCGGGGCGTCGTCGTCAGCGGCAGCGACGCGCAGGAGTCCCCGACGCTCGACGCGCTGCGGGCGCTCGGCGCCACCTGTTACGTCGGCCACCTCGCCGAGCAGATCAAGGGCGCCGACACCGTCGTCGTGTCGACCGCGATCGACGAGTCCAACCCCGAGGTGATCGCCGCCCGCGAGCAGAGCATCCGGCTGTGGCCGCGATCGGCCGCTGTCGTGTCGGTGATGATCGGGCGCACCGTACTCGCCGTGACAGGCACCCACGGCAAGAGCACGACCTCGTCGATGCTCGCCGTCGCTCTGACCGCCGCCGGCGGCGACCCGTCGTACGCGGTGGGCGCCGACCTCGCCTCGACCGGGAGCAACGCCCACGAGGGTGCCGGACCCGAGTTCGTCGTCGAGGCCGACGAGAGTGACGGCGCCTTCCTGGCGTACTCACCGACGGTCGCGGTCGTCACCAACGTCGAGGCCGACCACCTCGATGTCTACGGCAGCGCGGAGGCCTATCGACGTGCCTTCGACGAGTTCCTGGACCGGATCGTGCCGGGTGGCTGCCTGGTGGCCAGCGTCGACGACGCCGGCGCGGCGGCCCTGCTCGAGCAGGCCCGGCGACAGGGCATCGAGACGGTCGGCGTCGGTTTCGGCGCCGAGGCGGACCTGCGGGGGACTGACGTTCAGACGTCGGGGCGGCAGACGAGCTGCACGGTGCGGCTCGACGGCAAGGAGCTCGGGCCACTGGGCATCGCGATGCCCGGTCGTCACTACCTGTTCGACGCACTCGCGGCCCTGGCGGCCGGGCTGCGTCGCGGCTACCCGTTCGAGGCGTTGGCCGCCGGGCTCGCCACCTACACCGGCAGCCGGCGGCGGATGGAGCTCAAGGGCGAAGCCGGCGGAGTCCGCGTCTACGACTCCTACGCGCACCATCCGACCGAGATCGCAGCCGATCTCGCCTCGGCCCGGTCGCTGGCCGAGGACGGCCGGGTCGTCGTGTGCTTCCAGCCGCACCTGGTCTCGCGTACGAAGGCGTTCGGGGCCGAGATGGGGCGTCGGTTGGGAGCCGCCGACGTCGCCGTCGTGGCCGACATCTACCTCGCCCGGGAGCAGCCGGAGGACGGTGTCGACGGCCGGCTGGTCGCCGACGCGGTTCCACTGCCGGCGGAGCAGGTGCGCTACGTGCCGAGCCGGGCCGATCTGGCCGACGCCGTTGTCGCGTTGGCGCGGCCGGGCGATCTCGTGCTGACCCTCGGCGCCGGTGACGTCACGGCAGTCGGGCCGCAGGTGCTGGCGGCGCTGGCCGACTGAGGGGGTTGAGCGATGGCGTCTGATCCGGTGGTGAAGGGGCAGTTCTCGAGGCGCCGCCGCTTCCTCCGCTGGTTCGGTCGCGCCCAGGTGCTCACACTCGTCACGGTGCTCCTGGTCGGCTTCGGGGTCTGGGTCGTGTACGCGTCGTCGTGGCTCGGCCTCCGGTCGGTGGAGGTCGAGGGCACGTCCTACCTGACGCCCGGCGAGATCGAGCGCGTGGCCGACCTGGAGAAAGGGACGCCGCTCGCCCGGGTCGATCTGGCCGCCGTCGAGGACCGGATCGCGCAGCTGCCGGCGGTCGCCGACGTCGATGTGCAGCGCGACTGGCCCAACGGCGTACGCATCGTGGTCCAGGAGCGAACGGCCGTCGCCGCGGTACGCCAGGACCACGAGTGGCACGGCATGGACGCGGACGGAGTGCTGTTCCGCACCTATCGGCAGCAGCCCGGCGGACTGCCGCTGGTGCGAGCCGGCCAGCTCGACGACGAGGGCAGCGACGACGCGCTGAAGGAGGTTGCGGGCGTGGTCGCCGCCTTGGACCGGAGCATCGCCCGCAAGGTCGACCATGTCGAGGTGGCGAGCATGGACGCGATCGAGCTCGTGCTGTCGAGCGGCGACGAGGTGCGGTGGGGGAGCGCGGCCCAATCGGACCTGAAGGCCCGGGTGCTCGCGACGCTGCTCGAGGTCGACGCCTCGGTCTACGACGTCACCGTTCCGGAGCAGCCGACCACGCGTACCTGACCGCGAGGGGATGGTTTCCCATGAGCTCATGGGAAACCGTACGCACCATGGGTCGTAGCCCATGAGGAGTGATCACTTGCCACGAGGAGTGCGTACAAACCTCGCGATCGGTGTGGCCCGACGTACTGCGGCCCAGGAAATCGACACGGCCTTCGGCGACACGCGGACCGGTGATTGAACCAGCCGATCGGCCCACGTAGCTTGCTGCCCAGTCGACAGGTTGACATAACTATAACCCTCTACCTGAGGGTGAAGGTTTCGAAGCCGGTCGAACCAGCCGGAAACACCGAAACGCCGATCCGAAACGGGGCGGCCAGCAACCGAGGAAGAGGTGCGCGTTGTGGCAGCGCAAAACTACCTGGCGGTGATCAAAGTCGTCGGCATCGGTGGCGGCGGCGTCAATGCGGTGAACCGGATGATCGAGGTCGGCCTCAAGGGCGTCGAGTTCATCGCGATCAACACCGATGCCCAAGCCTTGCTGATGAGCGACGCCGACGTGAAGCTCGACATCGGCCGCGAGATGACCCGCGGGCTGGGCGCCGGGGCCAATCCGAGCGTCGGTGCGAAGGCGGCCGACGACCACGCCGAGGACATCGAGGAGGTGCTGAAGGGTGCCGACATGGTCTTCGTCACCGCTGGGGAAGGCGGTGGTACGGGGACCGGAGGTGCACCCGTCGTGGCGCGGATCGCGCGGTCGCTCGGCGCCCTGACCATCGGCGTGGTGACCCGGCCGTTCGCGTTCGAGGGTCGCCGGCGGGCCAATCAGGCCGAAGAGGGCATCGCCGCGTTGCGGGAGGAGGTCGACACGCTGATCGTGATCCCCAACGACCGGCTGCTGTCGATCAGCGACCGCAACGTCAGCGTCCTCGACGCCTTCAAGCAGGCCGACCAGGTGCTGCTGCAAGGTGTCTCGGGCATCACCGACCTCATCACCACCCCGGGCCTGATCAACCTGGACTTCGCCGACGTCAAGTCGGTGATGTCCGACGCCGGCTCGGCGCTGATGGGCATCGGCTCGGCCCGCGGGGACGATCGGGCCGTGGCCGCCGCCGAGATGGCGGTGTCGAGTCCGCTGCTGGAGGCGTCCATCGACGGTGCCCACGGCGTCCTGCTGTCGATCGCGGGCGGTTCCGACCTCGGGCTGTTCGAGATCAACGAGGCCGCCGCCCTGGTCAGCCAGGCGGCCCATGCCGAGGCCAACATCATCTTCGGCGCGGTGATCGACGACGCGCTCGGCGACGAGGTGCGGGTCACCGTGATCGCGGCCGGGTTCGACGGCGGCATGCCGAAGCGTCGCGACGCGGGACAGCCGGCGTTGCGACGCGAGAAGGCGATGCCGCCACCGGCCCCGAAGCAGAGCACCCCGGAGCCGGTGGGCGAGCCGAGGGGCAGCAACGGGTTGGAGCGACCGGACCGGGAGGAGACCACCGCGCCGGCTCGACCGGCCACGCCGACACCACCCGTGACGGTCGGCGCCGGCGCGCTGCCGCGCAAGCCGACGCCCTCCAACGCCGACGAGGACCTCGACGTCCCGGACTTCTTGAAGTAGGTGTTCGCCTTCCGAGAGTCCCAGGGGCCGATCGAGGTGGCGTTCACCGATCGGCACGGCGGCGTCAGCGAGGGACCGTGGGAGTCGCTCAACCTCGGGACCAGCAATGGTGACGATCCCGAGCGGGTTGCCCGCAACCACGAGATCGTCGCGACCGGTCTCGGGCTGAAGCCGGACCAGATGGTCCGCATGAGCCAGAAGCACGGCGACGTCGTCGCGACCGTGTCGTCGCGGCCGGTGGACATCCCGGTCGCCGACGGTCTCGTGACGACCACACCCGACCTGGGCCTGCTCGTACGCGTCGCCGACTGTGTGCCCGTCGTCCTCGCCGACGTCGACGCCGGCGTCATCGGCGTGGCCCACGCCGGTCGCCCGGGCCTCACGGCGGGCATTGTCGCCACGACCGTCGCCGGACTCCGCGCCGCCGGGGCCGGCTCCATCGTCGCCTGGCTCGGCCCACGCGTGTGTGGGAGCTGCTATGAAGTGCCCCCGCAGATGCGCGAGGACGTCGCCGCCGCGGTGCCGGACGCCTGGGCGACGACGTCCTGGGACACTTCAATGGACTGCAGATCGTCATCATCGCCATCGACTTCGACGATGGCATCGACACGAATGACTGCACCTTCGAGCCCGGTGACTGTGTCCCTTGGGAGTAGCGACACTCTCAAGGC
>JALDXR010000007.1:0-21511 GCA_032154865.1 Nocardioidaceae bacterium | reverse complement strand
CCGCAAGATCACGCCCGAGCAATACCGGACGTTCCACTCGCTCGTGAGCACCGCCGCCCCCGCCGCCCGCGCCGCGCTCGACGCGGACACGAATCCTGAGAGCGTGGCCCGCTGGCGCGACCTTCTCGGCTCCGAGTTCCCGGCCCCGCCACCAACGCCGTTCACGCCTCCGACGGGTCCTGCGAGGGCGACGACCAGTGGCCGATACGGGTGAGCTGACCGAGGCTCTCGACCTCGCCCGCCGGGCGCTCGATGACCTCCGCGAAGAGGTCAGGACGCTGGGTCCCTGGCGGCCGGTCGACGAGACGGACCTTGGCGGCTGGAGCCTCGAGCTTGAGCTGATTCCGGCCGATCTCGACGACTCCGGGCCCGTCCCGCCCGCCACCCGCTGGTACGCGATCGCGAGCGCGGCGTACCCGCAGGGCGCGATCGACCTCCTGCCCGCCAAAGAGGGCGGACTTGCTGAGACGTTCGCTCACCAGCTCCCGAACGACCCGGGACCGTCGGAACTGCGCTGGCGGACGGGCAAGGTCTGCCTCGTCGATACCGTGCGGGGGCACGAGCTCGCCGCGAAGCGCGACGAGCCGACGGGGGCATACGAACGACTGGTCTGGCACGTTTGGCGGACCCTTGACTGGCTCCGGCGTGCGTCGCGCAACGAACTGCTCAAGGCGGGCGAGCCATTCGAGTTGCCGGTCTTCGGCCAGTTTCGAGACGAGGGTCCGAGGATCGCGTTCCATGAGGGTGCCGCGACCTTCGCCGCTTGGGCCGACCAGCCGACGACGTCGGGCCTTGCCGACCTTGTCGATGCGTCCGAGGGCTCTGGTGCCGGCGTTCTCGCAGTCCGCCGCTGGACCGATCTCCCTGGCCGCTCGATCATGGAGCCGTGCTGGGGATCACGGATCCGGAGCCGAGCCGTGGCCGAGAAGGCGCTGTGGTTCCGCTTTCCAAGGCTGCTCGTCCGTCCCCCGTGGCGGGCGCCGCAGAGCTGGAGAGAGGTCCTCGAGTTCGCTCGCGAGCAGGGCATCGACTTCGAAGCATCACTGAGACAGTCGAGTTCTGCGATTCGGGACGGGAAACCACACTTCGTCTTACTGGGGTTCCCGGTACAGCGGATCATGGGCAAGGCCCCGAGTCGCTATGCCTGGGTCGCCTTCCGGTTGCCGGCCCTCACCGAGCCACGCAAGAAGGGTCGCAGCGCACCAGCCCATCCCGGCTTCCGGCCCGAGATCGGCGCCTGGATGGCGGACCGCACGATGGGCGGTCTCGCCAATGCCGCCGCCTTGCCCTGGGCGCGATCGGAGAACTGGCACCCTGACGAGCTGGCCGCTCGCGGACGGTTCGGGGGCGGGCTCGCCGGGCGCCGCGTGGCGCTCCTGGGCGCCGGCGCGTTCGGCTCGATGCTTGGCGAGCTCCTCGTGCGCGCTGGCGTGTTCGATCTCACGATCCTCGACGCAGGGCAGCTGGAGGCCGGCAACCTCGCCAGACACGTGCTCACGGTCACCGAGGTCGGCGCGCGGAAGGCATCGGCGCTAGCCGAACGGCTGAACCGGGTATCGCCGAACGCGCGCGTGCGTGGGTTGGATCAGGCCTTCCCACCAAGCGGCAACGCCAAGACCGCGGTCGATGCGGCCGATCTCATCATCGACGCGACGGCCTCGGAGCGGGTCATCGACACCTTGGCCTCGTACGAGTGGCCATCCGAAAAGGTGTTCGCGTCAGTGTCCTTCTCCTTCGCTGCCGAGAAGCTGTATCTGTATCTCGCTGCGGGCCTATCGTTCCCCGGCGCCCAGTTCCACGAAGGCATGGCGCCTTGGATCAAGTCCGACGAGCGACCGCCTGAGGACTTCCCGCACGAGGGCACGGGATGCTGGAGCTCGGTCTTCCCCGCTCGAGCAGACGACGTCGCCCTTGTCGCGGCAATAGCGGCGCGGCAGCTCGATTCCCGGACGAGCGACCCCATTGGCGACGCGCAACTCACGGTCTTTGCGCGCCACGCCGATGGAACGGTCTCAATCCTCGATACGCCAAGTTCGCGGTGAGCGTCTTCCTGGCCCCCGATCGTTCTATCGCAGTCGAGATCGAGCCGCAGGCAATGAAGTCGATGCTCAGGGTCTGCGCGCGCGCTGGCGGGCTGGAGACGGGCGGCGTGCTGATCGGCCGCTACTCGCCGTTCGGTGACCGGGTCGTCGTGTCGCGTGTCACTGGACCACCGCCCGATTCGCAGCGTTTCCGGTTTAACTTCATTAGGGGCATCGCCGGCCTGTCCCGGCGATTCGAACTGGTGTGGCGCGAGGGGCTCTACTACGTTGGCGAGTGGCATCTTCATCCGCACGGGCCACCAAGACCGAGCAGCACCGACGTGAACCAAGTCATGCTGTTTTCAAGTGAGGCCGGATACCGTTGCCCACACCCAATCCTCGTGATCCTGGGTGGGGATCCGTCGAGCGAGTGGCTGATCGATGTTGAAGTCGTGATGACGGGACGTCTTCTCGCGCTCCGACTGCGCTGAAGGCCCTGCAAGCGCTGTCTTTTGGGCGCCCGCCATCCGGCCCCTCAGACGAAGCATCTGAGTCGAAGTCAGGTGGTGGCTACTTCGTTCGGAACTCGAAAATCTTGCTTTTGCGAGTCCCCCATCGGCCCGACCTGCCATTTCGGGGCATTCACCATGCGAAGTCCGCCAGACACCACCGCCCTCTTCGCATGTCCATTCGCAAAAGTGACCATCGCGGCATTGGGGGGAAGCCGTCCGGAATGGATCAACACGCGACAGCTAACCTGTCACGCCCATACGGTGTACTGCTCTCGAGCAGTAGGAGCAGGAGCAGTCGATTGGCCACATCCACTACGGTCCGCATCAACGGTCAGGAACGTGCCGGGGTCGACGAGGGTTGGATCGGCGAGACGATCTCTGCCTTTAAGCGTGCGGGTGAGCCAGTGTGCGTTCAGATGCATATTGAACAGCCGGCTGCCAGGTTGGGCCTGTCGATGGGTCGCTGCCCGAGTGTCCCTGGCCGGCCTGCCCAAGGAGCTGAAGTTGAACTCATCCGTGCCTCGAACGAGTGTGCCGGCACCGGGACGGTTGAACCCGGCCGGGCGATCAGCTGCCTCGAGCGCATGGTGTCTTGACCGTTCGGAATCGCGATCGCGCCATAGGCAGACCCTAGGCGTCTCGCCACGGCACAATTCGGTCGTGAACTCACCTGGAACCGAGCCCGAGATCTTCATCAGTTGCTCGGAGTTACAGAAGGACGTCCTTGCACGGCCGTTCCAAGCAGTGTTGGCTAGCAACGCGCTGCGCGGCGTGATCGTTTCCGATGAGCCGCGCCCGGGAACTGCGTGGACTCCCGAGGAGGAGGTTGACGCCTACCTCGAACGCTCCAAGGCGGTGATCGTACTCGCGACGGCCGACATTGCGGCTCACGACGACGCCTACACTCGGCCGAACATCGCCGATGAGATTGCGCGAGCGCGATCGAAAGCACACTTGCGCGACCGCGTCTGTGTGCTGAAGCAACGGGGCGTCACGCTGCCGAGCAACATCAACCCCGCGTACGAACAGCTTGACCCCCAGCGCCCAGCCGAGAGTTTCCGCCGGGCGCTGGCGCAGCTGCGCGAGTGGGGGTTCGAGATACCGAATATGCCAGCCAGAGATCGCGTCGTGCCTGGCGGCAGCGCTACGCAGCCATCCGGCCGCGCGTCCGTGGCCGAACTGCCGGTCGCCGAGCAGGACGCGCTCCTGGCTCGTGCCGAGACACTCGTCCTAGATGATCGCAACACTGCCGGGGAGATGAGCCTCGCCGTCGTGTTCGCCGCGGCAGCTCCCCGCCCCGTTCTGCGACCGTCAGAGCTCGAGTCGCCCGCGCTCCACCAGCGGCTGACCCAGCTGCTGATGTTTGGCGAGCCGGCGCTCTTCGAATCCAATGAGGCGACTAATGCGGCAATGTCGGGCGACAGTCTCGTTGTCCGCCAGGCGCGAGCTTGGGTGGCGCTGGATGCGCAAGCCACCTTGGTGATCGTTCGGCCTCTGCATCGAAGGGTGGACCGCGGCCTTGGCATGTCCGCCGTCATTGAAGAACTGGTGCGGAGCGACATCGAAGATGCCCTCCAGTTCGCGGCTCGCCTTCTCACCGTCGTGGACTCAGGCGAAGTTGTCTCCCACGTCGCTCCTGTAGTTGCGCTCGTCGGCGCCCGCTATGGAGCCTGGCGCACAGCCGCGGAGCAAGCTGCCAGTCCGAACGCAATGGCGATGAACATCAGCGGTTCGCGGCCGAGTGCTCGATCCTCGGCAGCTTCTCTGGCCCCGTCCGTCAGCGCGCCTACCGGCAGAGCCGGCGGTTGCAGGTGATCACCGTGATGCTGCGGAGAGCGGCGATCGGCTGACCTGGCCGGAACTGCAGAGCGATTGAGAGGGCGACAACATCGGCCTCCATCTCCTCATCCAGAGGACTAGGGCCTGGCCCTTTGGGGCCGTCGCCGGGTTGGGCCTCCGCGGTCGGTAGCTCTCCCCCGCCATAGAGCTTGCGCGCCTGATCCCGCTCGGAGACAGGCAGGCGTTCAAAAGCGCGTGAGAGCAATGCCTCGAAGAACTGCCCGGGGTGCAAATCCTCCGGAACCTGATCCATCTCCAGGCGCACGCCATCGTCGGTCGGAATTCCTAGGATCAGAGTGGTGGCGTCGTAGGCCCGACTCGGCGCCGTCTCCATCCTCAGCTTCCGGAGCATATCGACCATGCGTGCGAAGGTCTTGGGTGCGTCGACCACCTTGGCATCCGACATGTAGGCGATACCGAGAACCGCCAATGGGAAGCGACCGCGCAGATTGCGCAGGTCGCCTGCGAACTCTTCCCAGCGGTTGGTGAGGTTCTTTCCGAACGAAGACGTCATGCCCTTGGTGCTGACCATGACCTCGACGCCACGATCCCAATCAGCCACCAGCACATCCACCGACTTGCCGAAGAACTCACCGAATACATTGGGACCGGCGGAGCCGGCGTGATTGACAATGCGCTCGACGATCTGGCTCTTCTTATCGGTCATGGAGAGCTTGCGGACCGGCCGTGCAACGCTCGCCGGCAACACGCGCGGATCTTGCTCTCGCGGCCATACGGCATCGTCTTCATAGCCGGCTCGACGGAGCTCGCGGGCCAACCAGGGATCGAGGGCCGCTCCCACTGCCCCACCCTGGGACTCGGACCACGTCCCGTCCACGACGCACTTGCTCAGCAGCGGCCTACTCCCCGATTCGCCTGCCCTGCACGTGCTCGATGTGTTCACGCCACGGCGCGAGGAGTTTCGCTAACAGCCGACAAGGGCTGGTGAAAACCCTCGGCGCGACGCTGGGAGCCATCGGCGGCCGGTGGAGAGGAGATCTGGCTACGTGGACTCCCCTGCCGGTCGGTATTGTCAAGTATGACTTGTATCAGGCCTGGTCAAACCTTTGCTATTGTGGTGCGAGGTTCGCGCGGCGGCCCTCAGCCTCATGGGGGTCGCGCCCCCAAGTCGCCTTTCGCGATTAGCCACTTTTCACGGCAGAACCATGCCTCGGTGGACGCATCGCCGTCGCGGAGCAGCCGATACAAGTCGATGTCAGTCAGGCCAGTTGGAGGATCGCCAACTCCAGCAGCGCGGAGACAATCCCGTAGCCGCTGATCGATCAGCTCTTCGCTTTCACTGCTGGCATGCTGCGCGAGATACACGCTCTCGACCGCGACAAGGTATCGGTCCCAGCACCGGCCCCAGATCTCATCCACATCCGACGCCGGATTGCCACTGACCAGGAAATCCATTCGAACCCCATCGGGCACATGGCGCAGCGGTCCCGGGGAGAATCCCGCGTCTCGCATGCACGTGGCGACAGCGTCAACGGCTTCGCGGTACTCATCCTGCGTCACTTCCCCATCGTCGAGAACGGAGCGCTGGTAGTCGGTCGTGACCGTGAGCCAGCGGGCGACCAGATCGGGGGCCGGGCCTTCCTGCTCCGGGGAACACGCAATCAAAACAAGCACAAGGCCAACGGCTAGGGCTCGACAGCAGCCCTTGTGCCGGGAGCCACCTCCCGATGGCTCCCGGCTGGTGCCCGTCAGCAGGTCAGGCTGTTGGCGCTGCCCCACAGCCAACCACTCTCGTCACCATTGGCGTCGCGACCATTGGCCTTGACTTGCCAATCGTCTGTGCCATGCCCGTTGCAGTAGTAACTCGTGTGAACAGAGATCTGGAACTGGCTATTGAGGTTATTGATATCGGAGTCGCGAAGCGAGTACACGCCAGGGAAGAGCCACTCAACGAACTCGCTCTTCAGCCAATCTGAAATGGGATTCGATGGGCAATCCATGCGACTGGTCCCAAATGAAGTCAGGCCGTCGGTCGTCGGGGAAAGCGACCAGACGCTGCAGGGCGTTGCCGCTGCGACCGGGGCGGCGAACACACCGCTAGAGAGCAGGAGTGCGAGAACCGCTACCGTGACCCGGCGGTATCCTCGTGTTGGACTGTGTCTCATGAGGCTGGACCTCGCCTACGTATAAGAGGCAATTACCGTAGGCTGCTACGAGTATTATTACAATGAGCAACATAGCGCACAGTCGCAAAATAGTAGACTACGAGGACGACTCGCCAGGGACGGGATTGAGTTGGAGCAGAGCAGTCCGAGACCCAACGCCTCCGTGCCAGGCCTAGAAGCCATCGGTCTCAGCAAACGATACGGACAGCATCGGTGGGCGTTGCGCGACGTTTCCCTGGCGATCGAATCAGGCGGTATCACCGGTCTCGTGGGCCCGAACGCAGCCGGCAAGAGTACGCTGATCCGTACGTGGCTCGGCTTTGAGAAGCCAACCGAGGGTAGTGTTCGCGTTGGCGGGTTGGATCCTCAGAACAACGATCGAGCCGCCCTACGACAAGTGGGCTATGTGCCCCAGTCTGCGCAGGTCTACCGCGGCCTAACGGCAAGGGAACACTTAGGGCTGTTCGGCATGATGCGCGACGGTTTCGATGACGAGCTTGCTACCGCGTATTTGGATCAGCTTGCTATTCCCTTAACTGCGCGTGGCAGCCAGTTGTCTGGTGGCCAGCAGGCGCAACTCATCCTGGCTGCGGCTCTCGGAACTCGGGCGAGCATCCTCTTGCTGGACGAGCCCCTCGCACACCTGGACCCGCTGGCTCGACGAGAATTCCTCGGCGTTGTGCGGGAGAGTGTTCAAGCAGATCGGACGGTCTTACTGTCGTCGCATGTCGTGAGCGATATCGAGCAAGCGTGCGACGCGATCGTTGTCTTGGGGGCGGGCCGCGTATTGCTGCAGTCTTCCCTTGCCGACGCAATTGCGGCGCATGCTATTGCATCCGCAATCGGCCAACACAACGCTGATGTGATCGCTGAGTTCAGCGGCCCGGATGGTGACACCCTCCGCTTGATCGGCCGTCCCCCTTCGGTGGAGTCCGGCGAGCGAGCACCCTCACTCGAAGAGGTTGTGCTCGGCCACATCGCGGCCGCTCGGGGCCACTGATGAGTTGGCCCCGACTCGCCTGGCGACTCCAGCGCTTCGAGATAGCTTCGTTGGCCCTCGCGGCCTTAGCGTGGATCGTGACGGCAGGCGTCATCACTTGGCGGTTGTACGGCTACGTGGAACTCTACCCAGACTGCTTCGGATTGACCACACGCAGCGCTCCGTACTGCGAGGAGGCGTCCCTTCAATTCGCCCCATGGGACCAGACCGGCGAGGCGCTCCTGTGGTTCGTGCTGGCGATCCCAATAGTGTTTGGCGTCGTCCTAGGGTCATCGATCGTGGCACGTGAGATTGAGGAGGGAACAGTACAGCTGGCTTGGGCGTACTCGCGCTCGCGTACAGGATGGCTCGGGCGACGGCTGCTACCTGTGGCCTTGGCCCTACTTGTGTTGTTGACAGCCGTCGCCGTGGCAGCTGAGGTGCTGACGGTGGCGCGACTGGGCGGTGAGAATCCAGGGTTTCAGCGCTTTGATCAGCGGGGCGTGCTGGTAGTGCTGCGAGGGTTGGTGGCTTTTGCCGTGGGTCTTCTGCTCGGGACCTGGCTGGGACGCACCTTGCCGACTGTCCTCGCCGCTACTGCGATATCAGCAATCTTGGTCTTTGGCCTCGTCTTCGGGCTCGATGCTTGGCGTCGCTCGGAGGCTGTGATCGTTGAGATGAACTCTGCGGCCGCCGACGAGATTCTTCCTCTCGCCATGATCCTGGATCCTGTTGCGGTCCTTGCTGACGGCACCGTCATAACTGATCGCTCGGCAGATCTACCCCCCGGCGAAGCATTCGATGCCCTCACGGTCCTTCCTGGTTCAGCGTACTGGGCTTGGATCGCGCGAGAGGCAGCTGCTCTACTCCTGATGGTTGCCGGCATCCTGGCGGCTACAACCGTGGCTGTCCGCCACCGACGCCCAATGTGATGAGGATTCGGATGGGACGCGACAGGCTACCTCCGACCGGTCATTTGGGCGAAGCCGCCGATGAGTGGATGCGGACCTCGGACGTAGCCCGGCGCTTGGGCTACTCGCCGGCGTGGGTGCGAAAGCAGATCGCTCGCGGGCTGCTTCCGGCCCGGAAACACGCAACTGGAAAGCGCCCTTCACTGCGAATCCATCGCGCTGACTTCGAACGTTTCGTACGTGACTCGTTCAGTCAAACGGAGGAGTCATAGACGGAATCTGCGGAGCGCGCCTGACTCCCTCTGGGCGTGTCCACTTGACTCGCCCGGAAAGCCGAGAAGCACTGTCTGGCTGGCACCCGGGTCTGAGCATGAAGTCGGCTAGCGCGTTGGGGAGTGGCCGAGCGGTAGAGCTGGCCGCTGGTCGCCTCGAGGAGCTGCTGGCGTTCGCGGAGTCAATGCGGATGGCCACCGAGCGATGCATGAAGCGGCTGCTGGAGCGGTGTGTAAGGCAACGGAGCGCTTCGCCAAGGACGTGGAGGCCTGAAGGACATCCGACTGTCCAAGAAGCTTACGATTGAACAGATCATCGACCGAATGCACGAGGCGCACGGGCGGTGGCATGCCCTGGCTTCGACCCAAGCCACCAGCAGCACCACCTACGACGAGTTGGGCCTGGCGCGGAGCTCTACCGACTTCGGTGGCGTCGTCACCGCCGGCGAGTTCGATCGATCTGGCCACGCCACGCGCACCTTCGAGGACCTGCCCGGCGGTCCTGCAGTGGTCACCGGTGCGGTGACCTACGACGCCGACGGCAAGGCCCTCACCTCGCACGATCGCCGACAGATAAGCGAAGGCGGTCTGGGATTCACTAGCTTCGGCTACGACGGCTTCGGTCGCCATACCGACACCATCGAAGCGGCGGGAACGTTCGACGAGTCGACAACCAGCACCGGTTACGACCCCCTCCGACGCAGCAGCCTGACCGTCGGTGGCCAAGAGACGCTGTATGCCCATGATCTGGGTGGGCGCGTCATCGAGACCGACGACGGGTTCACTTGTGCCACCGCCCAGCACGACTACCGCGGCCTGGCAACCGAGACCGTCAACGGACTGGTCGCTGGCTGCAGCTCGGGTGCCGAGCAGCGCACCACCGAGCACACCTACGACGCTCTCGGCCGCGCGACCTACTCCGAAGTCATCGCCGGAGTCGGCGACGGGGACGTCCCGCTCGACGATGCCTACGACGCCGTCGGCAATCGACGGAGTTCCGCCGTTAACGGCGAGCCTGCCACCATTACGACGCAGAACCTGCTGGATCAGATGGTGACCGAGGGGCGGACCGACGGCTCGATCGTCAAGGCCACCTACGATGCGGCCGGAAATGCCCTAGACCAGTGCTCGTGGACAGCCGGCGCCACGGTCAGCAACTGCCTGACCGCTGGGGACTACCCGTGGACCAACCCGCCGACCCAGGTCACCTCAGCGGTATACGACGCGCGCAACCAGCGCGTCAGCCTCGAGGACCCGGTCCGCCGGTAGCGTCACGACCTACGATCCAACCCACAACTACGCGGTGGCGACGGTGTACCGCGACATCGGATCAGGTCGCGAGCATCAGACGATGTATGCCTATGACGACCGCCACCGCCTCGAGGGCATCACCTACCAGACCTGCACGGCCGATAGTGACCACGACTGCACCGACTCGCCTATCAGCACCGGCTCGGTCAGCTACCAGCACGATGACAACAACAACCGGACCCGCGTCAACGAAGACAACGGGGATGCCGCGAGCGACCTGTACTACTGCTACGACGCGCGCAACCAGCTAATTGGACGCAACACCGGCTCGGCCTGCTCATCCAGCGTAACCGACGAGGCGTGGACCTACGACGCGGCCGGCAACCGGCTCACCGCCACTACAACCGCGACCACGACCACCTTCGCCTACGAGGACGACGGCCGGCTATGCGACGTGGAGACCGCTCCGACGAGCGCATCATGCGCGAGCGGCAACGTCAACTCCGATAGCGCCGGTCGCATCGCCGAGCTCGAGACCGAAGGCTGGTTCTTAGCGCATGACGCAGAGGGACGCCTGACCAGCGCTTGCCAGCATGCCACTTGCGCCTCGGGCCATGCCAAGGTGACCATGGCTTATGACGCCGACGGCCGACGGACCGAGCTCGTCACGGTCACCGCGGCCGACGTCACAACCACCACCACCTTCCGCTCCGCGCAGGCGAGATCCTTGCGGTCAGTGGCGGAGTTCTGCTCTGCCCGCAGGTAGAGGGCGAGGTTCTCTACCTGGAGGCGGACGACGAGGCAGGTGTCCCTGAGCTAATTGATCTCACTCCACTGATTGGCGCTGGCACCCTGAATCGCGTGACCATGTCAACCTCAGAAGTTGACCTCTTCGTCAGGCTCGCGGCCGAGGTTGACGATGGCGAGGCACAAGTCCTCGCGGTCGCTCTTGAGCGCCAGGGGCTGGCAGTTACCGACGATCGCCGGGCTCGGCGCCTGGCAACTAGTCACAAGATCCCGGTTATCGGCACGCCTGAGATACTGAAGGAGTGGAGTGACGCTTCGCGCATGGAGGCAGACGACGTTCTAGTCGCTCTCGACCTTGTGGAGCGTCGAGCACACTATCGGCCAAGGCGTGACCATGCGCTCGCTGCTTGGTGGGACGATCCGAAGAGCACCTGATACGCACTCACAGTGTCCGGCCCGCGTCCCCCGAAGCTGGAGACGCTATCGCTTGGTCCCGGTGATCGTCAGGTACGCGGCCGGCTCCGTCAGCAGCGGTAGTGACGGAGGATGCGGCCGGGATCGTGATAAGGCTGGCGGATCGTCGCTAGTCGCGAGGTCAGCCGACTCGTTCCCAGATGTCGACGAAGGCCAAGGCATCGCCACGCAAACCCAAGTAGACATCCTCGAGGCTCGCATTCCCGTGAGCGGTCACTAGCTTCGCCCGCGGAATATCGAGTACGGCGAACACCGTCGCAGGGTTAACCCTTGACCGAAGATGCGCATCCATCAGCGCGATCATCGCTTGCGATCTCGCTCGAGTCAGCGGTTCCGCCTTAAAGTAGAGTTTGATGAGGTAGCGCGTCCCATCGATAACCAAGCCGATCTCCGGGTTGATGCGCACCGTCAGAGGCCCGGCTGACCACCGTTCGCTTCGCGTTGATGAAGGACCCGGCGCCCTCTGCCGGAGGAATTTCTCGTAAGCCTTCGTCGCTGCGTTGTAGCGGACTTGCTTGGCATCAGCGATCGGTGGGAGCAGTTCTGCCAACCGTCGGGGTGGCGACGAAGGTCGCTTGTGAAAGGCAACGATGGCCTTGCGGAGGGGACCCCAAAAGTCCGTCGCCGGGTCGTAGTCCTGCGGTCGCTTCTTGAGCTGCCGTACCTTCGTGACACGTGGCGATCCAGTCAGCACCGAGAAGTCCACGAACTCCGACATCGAGATGTCCACAGAGCCGCCCTACTTTCCTTGAGTGGGCCGCCTACTTCCTGTCATTGCCCTTCGCTTCAGTTGTTTGCGTTTCCGTTGGCAACTGGGCTGGGTGCAAAGATGCCGACGAGACCTCCGACGATCGTCGTAACCACGGCCATGAAGGTACCTGCACTGTCGTTGTCGGCGGAGGCCAAGACGAAGGCTCCGATGCCGGCCATCAAGGCGATCACAGCCAAGACAGCGATCAGCGCGAGGTACAAAGTTCCGAGCCTTCCCTGGTCAGTAACACCAGGGAAGCCGAGGCTCTTCGCAACCTCGTCCTGCTCTGGCCTAGAGATTCCGGAATGCAGTTTCCACTGACTGGCTTTCAGTCGACACTTGGGATCGCCCTCCTTAGCGCGACGCCTCACAGTCGGAACGGGACTCAGCCTACTTCGTGTCCCGTGGCGGGTTCGGATCATTGCCGGGAGGGATAGTGTCGCTGTCCCGTATTCGGCCGTTCCGACCATGAATGCGGAGCTCACCGCCGCCATCGTTCGCGACGATGTCCCGACCGCGGTCTATCGCTTCTTCCTGCGTGTTGTGGTGCGAACTCACCCTGCTGGCGCCTGGCTTCGTGACATCCCAGCCACCCTCCGGGTTTGGCACTACGTCGCGTCCGTCGCCCATACACATCCTCCCTCTCGAACTCATAGCCCAAGCGTGAGGCTACGCCAATCGCGCATCGCAGTGCAAGTATTTCTTAGTGCGCCGCCGAGCGTCCTCATCCGAACCTAGGGAAGACCCGGTCTCTGCTGAGTCGAAGGTCATCCTCTCCCTTGACTGTCCAAGCCATCGCTTTCGGTCCCTTCAACTAGCCTGAAAAACTCGGACAGCGACATTGAGAGTCGCCCCGTCATCACCTCGAGCGACCCAAGCGACGGGATGGCGTCGCCGAGCTCGACTCTGCTGACGAAGGCTGCGGTGTAGGGACCGGCCAGCTCCGCCTGGGTCATCCCCCGCGCCCGCCTCGCCGCCCTGAGCGCTGTGCCGACCCGAAGCCTGAGGGCAGCGTCATTCCCCGCGGACATTACTAATAGTTGATTTCTTGAGCAGTGTGAGTTAGGTTGCCGCTCGTGGTGGGCCGCACGTGATCTGGGTCGCTGGGAAAGGGAACTCCCAGCATGACCATCCGTCGCGTCCGAACAGTCGTCGCATCTCTGGCTCTCACCGTCGCTCTGAGCTTGCTCACCATCGCCACCGCCTTCGCGGATGGCTCAGGAAACCCCTGGCCGAAGTAGCCAGCTAATCCTCCACTGATCGAATAGCAGCGACCCCGAGCCTGTTGCGGTCCCACCACACAAGTATTATGTATCGTACAGGCGGCAAGACACCGGATCGCGTCGCCAAGGACGCAAGGAAGAACTTCCTAACGGCGGATGCGCAGTGCCTCGGAGTACAGGCGATTGGCCTCGGTAAGGTCGCCCTGCTCGGTCAGCAGGCCCGCCAGTTGCCCGATCGCTTCCTGAAGACGGGCTGGCATGTTCGCCTGGCGCATGAGCTTGACCGCTGCCCGGTACGCCATCACAGCAGACTCAGGATCCCCCGACTCGCTGGCGATGCGTCCCAGTGTCGCCATGGCGCTAGCTTCTGCGATGAGGTTGTCGGTGGCGCGCGCCAGCTCGATAGACTCGTCGGCCAGCTCTCGCGCACTCTCAGTCTCGCCGCGCGCCAAGGCAATCTGCGCCTGTGTCTCTCGGACGTGCGCCAGTAGACGGTTCTCGCCGGCAGTATGCGCGAGCTCTGCGGCAGAGGCTGACAACTCGGCGGCCTTTTCCAGGCTACCGAGGCGGAGGTAGGTCAGCGCCAGATTGTTCGAGAGATTTGCTTGATCGATCGGTGCATGGGCGGCCTGATAGAGCGCGAGACTCCGAAGGCCGGCCGACACCGAGGCTTCGTGGTCACCGGCTTCGCGATAGCTGATCGCTAGGCCGGATAGGAAGACCGCACGCTTCCGCAGATCGAGTTGCTCGGCCAGCGCACCCGCCTCGTGCAGGTAGCTCAATGCGCGCTCATCCTCGCCTGTCCGAGACTCGATGTTGGCCATGGCGGTCAGGACGCGAAAGCGGAAGTCGGGAGCGACGCGCAGGCCAGAGCCAATCTGCTGAAGGAGCTCAGCAAGCAGGGTCCGTGACTGGGCCAGGTTGTCGCGCTGGTAGTGGCCGTAAGCGAGCCAGTACTTTGCAAGCGCGGCCTGTTCGGCACGCCCCGCCCGTGACAGCGACTCCGCCGCCTCCGCGGCAATCGGGATCGCCTCTTCGCCTCGGTCCAAGCGGCATAAGACCTCGGCCAGACCGAGACGCGCTTCGGCAGTGGTGAGCGCATCCAGCTTGCGGTCCAGCAGCTCGAAGTAGCGGTCGGCCGCGGTCTGATAGTCGGCTGCCGCGAGAGCGATGTCGGCCTCGAGTCTCAACGGTCGCAGCTCATTCTGGTCGGCAATGAACTGTTGGAGAGGCACGTCGAGGCGTTCGGCAATGTAGTTGAGTGCCGCCATCGACGGCTTCGCGAGTCCGCGTTCAAGAGCGCTGATGTAGGCGGGCGTGTACCGGCCTTCGGCCAGCTGACTCTGGGTTAAGCCCGCGCGCAATCGCGCACGCCGAAGCCGCTGGCCAATGCTCTTGGCCAGCGCAGTGTTGTCGACAACCGTGACCTTCCGCCGTGTGCGCTGCATCGCAAGCCGATCTTAGCCTCTAGGCCCGGCATGCATGGAACCATCCCAACCGTCGTCCACAAGTAATACTTGACAGCGCCATTCGGCAGAAGATACTGGCGCGTAGGCGCCCGAGCACGGGATCGCCGCCGAATCGGAGGGCTGGTCTCGTGGGCACGTCCGTCTGGCGCCGATGTTTGGTGGTAACGCTCAGCACGATCCTGGTCATCGAAGCCGGTGCGATTACCCCGGCTTCTCCCGTTCTTGCGGCACCTGAGGCTGCGAACACCGAGCCTGGCCCGCCGGACGATCCACCTGTCGCACAGCCCGCGGAAGATCCCGCAACCGAGCCGGTCGAGCTGGTCGAGGAGCGCACGGCATCGAGCAGCACTTTCGACAACGGCGACGGCACCTTCACCACCGAGCTGTACACCGACCCGATCCACTACCACCCTGGCGATGACGCCGAGGCGGACTGGCAACCGATCGAGGTCGGATTCGAGGAGATCGACGGCGCGCGAGCGGAGTCGGACCTGACCGCCACCTCGACCAAGAGCCCGGTCGAGGTGTCCATTGGCGCCAACACGCGCGACGACGGCTTTTTGGTCCTCGAGGCCGACGGACGCAGTTACGCCATCAGCCTGACCGCGGCCGATGCCTCACGCGCCAGCCTCAAGGCGCCGGTCGTGGACGACGCCCGCGCCGACTGGAACGACTTCCTGCCCGGCGTCGACCTGCGCGTCATCGCCGGTGCCGAGGGCGCCAAGACCTTCCTGATCCTCGAAACGCCACAGGCCACGCCGGAGTGGACCTTCCTGATCGACGCACCGGGGCTGACGGCCGAGCTGGCGGAAGATGGCTCGGTAGGCCTGTTCGATACCGACAAGCAGCAGGTGGCGCGCATCCCCGCGCCGTACGCGGTCGACTCCTCTGAGTCGGACACGCGGGGCGGCGGCGAGATGACAGATCAGGTCCGGCTGGCGGTCGGGCATCGCGAGGGCCGCCTCGCGCTAACCATCAGCGGCGACCCCGACTGGCTGGCCGAGGCCACCTATCCCGTCTACATCGACCCCAGCCTCGACTTCGAACCCAGCACCACCGCTTACGGCGACGCGTTCGTGTCTACCAAGTACCCGACCATGAACTTCGCCGACTACGTGCGGCCCGACTCCCCCTACTACCACGAGCACTGGCTGGGGATGGATCCCACCGACTCGGGCAACGTCAACAAGGTTCTCGTCCGCTTCGACGTTGCCGTCCTCGAAGATGCCGCCATCGACCTGGCGCGGCTGTGGATCTACCCGTACCACCAGTACTACAACGCTCCTACCGCGACGACCACATGGGCAAACCGGGTGACGGCTGGATGGGCCGAGAACACGGTCACCGAGAGCAACCAGCCGGGCTCTTCGTCGCCGTCGACCTCGGCCAGCTTTGTGGAGGGTCAGCTCGGCTACCTCACGCTGACCGGACTGGTACAGGACTGGGCCGACGACACCTACCCCAACTATGGCGTCAAGCTGCACGAGAACGGCAACAACGGCACCCATTGGAAGCGCCTGATCAGTCACGAGCAGGGCGGCGCTCTCGACGATTACGGCCCCGTGCTCGAGGTCACTTGGCACTTCCCGGTCGCCGTCACGACAAAGCCCTACAACTGGACGACCAGCCGAAACCTGGATTGGGACATCTCCGACCCTGAGAGTCACGGCCAAAGCCACTATCAAGTGCAGGTCGCAACGGACAGCGCCTTCTCCTCAATTGTCTGGGACTCGGGCGCCGTGAGCTCTTCAACGACCAATGTGAACATTCCAGGCGGGATCACCCTCAGCTCCGGCACCTCGTATTACTGGCGCGTCAAGGTCAAGGACGGCTACGGCTGGTCGGCCTGGGACTCGAGCATGTTCCTCTGGGACACCACCGCCCCCGGCGGCACGGTCAGCATCAACGGTGGCGCCGCAAGCACCAACAGTTCGTCCGTGCGCGTCGACCTGTCGTCAGCCGATCTTGGGACGAGCAACGCTTATCACAACGACGGCCGATCGCTGGGTTCGATCGCGGGCGGATGCGCAAGCACGACCTGCGGCAGCTCGTGGGCTACCCCTGACCTTGCTCTCTCGCCGACTCAGGGTGCGATCGTCGCCGCGGTCGACAGCACGACCTGGCACTCGCTCACGGTCGATGCGTCAGGCAGCAACCGCTCGATCATGGCCTTCGACGTCATGCGCGATGGCGCGCATCCGGTCCAAATCGGGATCGTCAGCAACGATAACGACGGCTACCGGTTCGAGATGCGGGCGATCACTAGCCCCTATCAGGCGTTCACTTCGTTCTCGTACACCCGGACATCGACGGCGGGCTCTTACACCACGGAGTCTGGCGTCAGCATCCCCTTCATCCCCGGCGTTTGGTACCGCTTCATCGTCTCATCGACCGGCCACAACCCAGGCACTTACAACATGTGGTGGTACGAGCGCGATGCTGCCATCTCTGCCACGCCCGCGAAGATCGTCACCGACCTGTACCTGCCCAACCCTCGGCTGCACATCTTCAGCAAGCTCGCTTCGGGAACTGAACCGACCCACATGTGGCTGGACGACATCAAAGTCGCCAAGGATGACGCAAACCCGGAGTATGGCTCGGGAACGACGGCCATCCGCTTCAGCACGGATGGCGGCACCAACTGGAGTGCGTGGACTGGGTACGCTGACAAGCTCGACCTGCAGCTCCCGCCTGGTTCCGGGACTAGGACCGTTCACGCCCAGTTCCGCGATGCCGCTGGAAACGCATCGTCGGGGACCGGCATCAGCGATTCGATCGGCGTCACGTTTGGAAACTTCGGTCGCCAACCGCAGCACTCCTTCGAATCCTGGAATCTCGGAGGTGGGGGCGCCGCCGCAGTCAACGTGGCAACCGGAAACCTGGTCGTCCGCCATCCACTGGTCAGCCTGCCGTACCGCGGCGGCAACGCACTGCCCCTCGGACTGACCTACAACGCCCAGGTGGGCGATAACGTGGGAGTGGGTCCTGGGTGGCAGCTGGACTTGCAACGGCGACTCATCCTCAACGGCGACTCCACCGTTGCCTTCGTCGATGCCGATGGCGCGCGCCACACTTTCACCAACCCGCAGACCGCCGGCTCGGTCACAACGTACACCCGGCCCGCGAGCCTGTACGCCACGCTGGTCAAGGACACCGGCCAGTCGTCCGAGTTCACGCTGACCTACCGCGATCAGAGCCGGGACCGCTTCCAGATCTCCGGATCCGTCGCACGCCTGATGACGATCGAGGATCGTCACGGCAACACACTCACCCTCGCCTACGACGGAGCAGGGAATCTCTCGACCGTTACCGACCCCGCCAGCCGAGTCGTCGACTTCACTTGGGACACGGCACCCACCCCGGATCGGCTGACAAGCATCAGCGACTGGGCCTGGATCAGTGGCAGCGGCGAGGTGCAGACCACCGCCAGCGGCAGTCGGCGCACCTATCGGTTGTTCTACGACGGCTCCGGCAACCTGTCGGGCTGGAGTGACCCGCTCAACACTGCCGGCTCGTGTCCGACGCCCGCATCCGGCCGCACCTGCCTTGGCTATAGCGGAGGCCTGCTGGGCTCGATCGGCAAGACTCAGACGTACACGACCTTCGACGACCTCAACGACACGCTCGGGACGAGCACGCGGACGGTTATCACCGGCATCGAGTACGCCGGCTCGGTGGTGGAGACCATGACCGATGCCGAGGGTCGCACTACGACATTCGATCCAGACAGCTCCGACCGGGTCGTTGTGCGCCGACCCCTGACCACGACTGTGTACGCGTTCGGCACTGCCGATGCCTATGGGCGTGTCACGTCCGTCTGGCGCGACTTTGACGCGATGACTGCCATTGAGCGACGCACCGTCTGGGATGCCACCTATCCGATCGAGCCGGCGACCATCACCGACAATTACGGCGCTGTGCTCTCCACCCCCGCGCGTACGACCAGCTTCACCTATCAGGCCTCCAGCCTCGCTTTGCTGATGAAGCTAGTCGAGCCGCTGACGGCCACGGACGACCGCTGGACCGAGTACACATACAACGCCAACAACGACGTGACCCAGGTTGTCGTAAGTGCGGAAGGCTCCGGTACCGACCGCACCGTCACGCGCTACTGCTACAGCAGCGCTGCCGCCTGCCCGAGCGCCAACGGCCTGACCCTGCTCGCTGAGATCCAGGGCTACTCGGACGGTACCGGTGGCTCTGGCGCGGGAACTGATGACGCCGATACCGACGTGCGCACCGACTTTGCCTACGACGGCAACGGCCAGCGCATCAGCGTGGTGCGCCACAACTACGACGGCGCCGGGACATTGCTCGACGAGCGCGAGGACCACTTCAAATACGACGACGCCGGCAACATCACGGCCGAGATCGTCAATGCGGCTGACGACGACGTCACTGGTGGATGGGACGTGGATCCAGACCCAGCAACGAGCGCCCGCAGCGACCTGACCACCTCGCACACCTACGACACCGGGGGTAACCGCGTCAGCACGGCGGACCCACGCCGAGCGATCCGCGCCGTCACCGGCTCGCCAGATCCTGACGACTTCGTCACGCGCTGGACCTACGACGCGCTGAACCGCCTGATCCGGGAGACGACGCCGACGACCCCTGACGTCGACATCGCGCAGCGTGACATCACGACTGTCCACGACGAGCTCGGGCTGGTCCGCATGGCTACCGACTTCGGGGAGCTGACGACCGCGACGCGGTACGACCGCACCGGGATTGCGACATCGAGCTACGAGCAGCCCGACGGCGAACCTGCACGGCAGACGTCGCTTACAACACTCGATGCCGCCGGGCGGCCATCGACCAGCAAGGACGAGCGCCAGCTGGCGCCGGGGTCAACACTGGGTCACACCCAATGGGCCTACGACGCGCTCGGCCGCGAGATCGCCGTCGCCTCGGCCGTGGGAACCACAACTGCCGCTGAGAACGACACTGGGTACGACGCCCTCGATCGCCGCACATCGCTAGAGATCGGCATCGATGGGGCGATCGGCGGCACGTCCGCGTCCAGCCTCCGCACGCGATATGCCTACGACCTTGGCGGGCGCCTCCTCGAGGCAGATGACGACTTCGCCTGCACGCGCGAGACGTTCGACTACCAGGATCGTCCGCTCACCAGCACCTCGGGTCTGCTCGGCAACGGCTGCGGCAGCGGTGCCGACCAGCGCACGATCACCCACAGCTACGACGCGCTCGGACGCTTGGTCCGCGACGAAGTTACCGCGGGCGCGGGCACCGGCGATCGGACCACCGACGACACGTTCGACGCTGTCGGCAACCGGCTTTCCGCCGCCACTCGCAAGTCGGGAGTCACTCAGACCACGACCTTCGCCGTCAACCTCCTGAACCAGGTAACCAGCGAGAGTCGTCCGGACGGCTCGCTGTCGAAGGCGACCTACGACCCGGCCGGCAACGCCGCGGATCGCTGCTTCTGGCGATCGGGCAGCGGCGACGTGTGCAAGGCGGTCGGGAGCAGCTGGTCCGTCGACGATCCCGACCAGGTCACGACCACGGGATACGACGCGCGCAACCAGCGCATTAGTCTGCGCAACGGCGCCACCAACGGCGAGACGCTGTACGACCCGGACCACAACTACCAGGTCGCGGCGATCTACACACCGACCTCCGACGGCCGCGAGCACCAGACGCTGTTCGAGTACGACGCTCGTCACCGACTGGCCGGAGAAGAGCCGGAAGACCCCGCCGTCGTCGTCCAGATCTGCACCGCCGACACCGACCACGACTGCACCGACACCGCGACCGTCGTGGCCACGGACATCTACGCCTACGACGACAACGACAACCGCACCCGTGTCGAAGAGTTCAACGGGACGCTCAACGCCGACCGGCGCTACTGCTACGACGCGGTCGACCGACTCATCTACCGCAACACTGATGCGGCCTGCTCGTCCAGCGCCAAGGACGAGACCTACGCCTTTGACGACGCTGGCAACCGAACGAGCATGGTCGTCGGAGGCGTCACAACAGGGTTCACCTATGACGCGCAGGGCCGGCTGACCGCCGCAGGCGGCGAGCCCATTACCTATGACACGGCTGGCCGCGTCCGCTCGTGGGACACCGGCACGCCGGTCTGGTACTTCACCTACGACCCTGAGGCACGGCTCATCAGTGCCTGCCGCTCGGCGACGTGCGCTGCCGGCAGTGACAAGGTCGAGTTCACGTACGACGGCGAGGGCCATCGCACCAAGATCGTCGCCACCGCCGCCGGCGGAACAGTGACGACCACAGAGTTCCGCTACCAGGGCGACGCGGTGGTCGAGGAGAAGGTCGACGGCACTGTGACCAAGACCTTCGTCGTGGACGAGGCCGGCGCCATCGTCAAGATGAACATCCCGACCGGCGCCAACGCTGGCAACTACCTGGTCAGCTGGAACGGCCATGGCGATGCGCTGCACCTGCTGCGCATCAAGACCGACGGCTCCACCGAGCTAGCCAACAGCTTCACGTACTCGACCTGGGGCACGCCCACGGTCGATGGCAGCCACGACAACTCCGCCAACGGCGGCGCCGACTACGGCGACCTCGGCTTCCGCTACTTGTACGTTGGCGAGTTCGACGTGCACTGGGACAACACCTTCGGCCTGGGGCTGCACTACATGCACGCCCGCCACTACGCCCCCGCCCTGGGACGCTTCCTGCAGCCCGATCCGACCGGCCTGGAGGACTCCCTCTACGCCTACGCCGCCAACAACCCGGTCACCGAGATCGATCCCGATGGCACCTGCTTCATCGTGTGCCAGGTCGTGGTCGGCGCCATCATCGGAGCTGCCATCGAGACGGCGGTCTACCTCGCCACCACCGACTCGACGCAATGGGACTTCGGGACCGCGGTCAGCATGGCCGCCAGCGGCGCGGCGATGGGTGCTGGCGTCTCCGTGAAGATGTGGACGATCGCTGGGG
>JALDXR010000230.1:0-6039 GCA_032154865.1 Nocardioidaceae bacterium | reverse complement strand
GTGTGTGAGGACGTCCGATGACGAGGCGCAAGAGCGAGCGCCTGATGAACCTGGTGATCGCCCTCCTGGTGAGCCGGCAGTACCTCACCAAGGACCGGATCCGCCAGGTGGTCGAGGGCTACCACGACCAGACCGACGAGGCGTTTGAGCGGATGTTCGAGCGCGACAAGGAGGAGCTGCGCGAGATCGGCGTCCACATCGACGTCGGCAGCTTCGAGCGGGCCTTCGACGACGAGCTCGGCTACCGGATCCAGCGCGACACGTTCGAGCTGCCGGAGATCCCGTTGGAGCCGGACGAGGCGGCCGTGGTCGGCCTCGCGGCGCGGGTCTGGCAGCACGCTCGGCTCGCCGGGCAGACGTCGTCGGCGCTCCTGAAGCTCAAGGCGGCCGGCGTACCGGTGGAGCCCGACGCACTGCCGGCGCTGGAGCCGCAGCTGGCCGCCGGCGAGCCGAGCTTCGAGCTGCTCTGGGACGCCGTCATCAGCCGCACCCCAGTGATCTTCGACTACGCGCGGGCCGGCCAGCCGACCCAGCAGCGACATCTCGAACCGTGGGGGATCCTGTCGTGGCACGGCCGGTGGTACGTCGTCGGTCACGACCGCGATCGCGGCGCCACCCGGATGTTCCGGCTGTCCCGCATCATCGGCGACGTCGGGCCGGACGGCCGGCCGGGGGAGTACGACGTACCGGAAGACCTCGACCTGCGGTCCGAGGCCGAATCCCTGGGCTCGATCTCGCCGGAGGCTTCGGCGATCCTGCGGGTCCGTCAGGGCGCCGGCTGGGGACTGCGCCGGCGAGCGAGGTCCACGGACGAGATCGACGCCGGATGGGACCGGGTCGAGGTGCCCTACGCCGGACGCTGGCAGACCGCCGAGGAGATCGCCAGCTATGCCAGCGACGTCGTGGTCGAGTCGCCGCCGGACCTTCGGGACGCGGTGATCGCGGTCCTTCGGGGCGTGGCGGGGGAGGCGGCATGACCCAGAGCGCTCGCGACCAGGTGCCCCGGATGCTGGCCCTCGTGCCCTACCTGCGTGGCCGCGACGGCATCCCGGTCGACCAGGTCGCCAAGGACTTCGGCGTCACGCCGCAGCAGATCGTCAAGGACCTCAACGTCTTGTGGTTCTGCGGTCTGCCCGGCTCCGTGACGGGCGAGATGATCGACGTCGACATGGAGGCCCTGGAGTCGGAGGGGGTCGTCTACCTCGACAACGCCGAGTTCCTGCCGCGGCCGCTGCGGCTCACGACGTCGGAGGCGCTCTCGCTGATCGTGGCGCTCCGGATGCTGCGCGACATCGCCGGCGGGGCGGAGCTCCCGACGATCGAGGCGGCGCTGGCCAAGCTCGAGTCGGCGACCGGCGAGGGTGCGGCGCCGCCGGTCGAGGTGCACATCGAGCGGGCTGACCCGGCCGTCCATGAGGCGATCCAGAAGGCCTTGGCGACCGGCAACCGGCTGCACCTGTCCTACCTCGTGCTGTCGCGCGACGAACGTACCGAGCGCGACGTCGACCCGCTGCGACTGCTCACCGCCGAGGGTCGGCCGTACCTCGAGGCGTGGTGCCATCTCGCCCAGGACGTCCGGCTCTTTCGGCTGGACCGGGTCGTCGAAGCGGAAGTACTGGACATTTCGGCCGATCCACATCCCGACGTGCCGCGCCGCGACCTGTCCGAGGGGCTGTTCCGCGCCGTCGAGGGCAATGTCGAGGCCGTCCTGGACCTGTCGCCACCGGCCCGCTGGGTGGCGGAGTACTACGCGGTCGACGAGGTCGAGGAGCGGCCGAACGGCGAGCTGCGAGTCCGGCTCAGGGTCGGCGACACCGGCTGGCTCCGCCGGCTCGTGCTCCGGCAGGGCGGCCACGCCCGCGTCGTCGAGCCGGTCGAATTGGCCGAAGAGGTACGCGAGTGCGCGATTCGAGCGCTGACCGCGTACGGTGGATAGCAACAGAGCGGATTCACCTGCCGTACCCAATGCGGCCGTATGATGCGGCTGAACGTCCACCGTCAGGAGTGAAAGCGCCATGGGAAGCATCGGACCCACCGAGATCATCTTGGTGCTCCTTGTGCTCGTCTTGCTGTTCGGCGCCAGGAAGCTGCCCGAGCTGGCGCGCGGGAGCGGGCGGGCGCTGCGCATCTTCAAGGCCGAGACCAAGGGCCTCGCCGAGGATGAGGAGCAGGACAAGGAGGACGACGACGCTGCCAAGTCGCAGCAGCAGAAGCAGTCGCCTCCGCAGCAACTGCCACCCAGCCAGACGGCCAATGGCACGGAGTCGACCGACGCCACTCGCGCGACGCGCGACCAGCAGCAGTCCTGATCCGCGGAAGGCGCAGCCGTGGCCTTCTCGCTGAGGCGCGGCCGCAAGGCCGTGGACGACGATGGGGTGCCGCCCGACGACGGCACCATGACGTTGATGGAGCACCTTCGGGAGCTCCGCACTCGGATCGTCCGCGCCGTGCTGGCCATCGTCTTGGCCACCATCGGATCGTTCTTCTTCTACAACCAGATATTCGACCTCCTCACCGATCCGTTCCGGGACGTTGTCGCCGATCTCCGTGAGGAGGAGGGGCTCGACGCCGCGCTCACGCTGACCGGCGTGGCCGACGCCTTCACGCTGCAGCTCAAGACCTGTCTGGTGGCCGGGATCGTCATCGCGAGTCCCTACTGGCTCTACCAGATCTGGGCGTTCATCGTCCCCGGGCTGCATCCGCGCGAGCGACGCTGGACTCGGGTCTTCGCGGCCATCGCGGGCCCGCTGTTCCTCTTCGGCGTCGCCGTCGGCTACTACGTCTTGCCGAAGGGCCTGTCGATCCTGCTGGACTTCACCCCGGCCGACGTGTCCAACCTGATCGAGGTCAGCCGCTACCTCAGCTTCATCCTGCGCATGCTGCTGGTCTTCGGCGTCGCGTTCGAGATCCCGCTGTTCGTGGTGCTGCTCAATCTCGCCGGCGTCGTCACCGGTCGCCAGCTCGGTCGGGCCCGCGGCTGGATCGTGCTGGGCACCTTCGTCTTCGCCGCCGTCGCGACCCCGTCGACCGACCCGATCAGCATGCTGTTCCTCGCGGTGCCGATGACGCTGCTGTTCCTGATCTCGGAGGTCATCGCCCGTCTGATCGACCGGCGACGCGGCATCCACGACTACGAGGCGTGGGCCGACGACGAGGAGTCGGAGCTCGTACTCGACCGCAGCCCGGACGACGACCGCCCGAGCAACCTGGACGAATCGGATGACTGACGCCGCAGCCGGATGGTCGGTCGCCGATCCGTTCGATCTCCCGGACTGGCTCGGCACCGAAGAGCTGCGGTGGACCACGAAGGACACCGGCCCGAGGGCCGGGATCGTGGGCGTGCTGACCGGGTCCGGTGACCACGCCATCGGGCTCGACATGCTCTGCGCCGACGTCGCCTATCCCGCCGCGGTCCTGTCCGAGCAGTTGCGGCACGATGCCCACCAGGCCTGGCACTTCGGCCAGGTGCTGCTGCTCGCACGCGACGGTCGCTATGCGGTCGCGGTTCCGACCACCGGCTGGGACGCCGACACCGGCTGCGAGGCGATGCGCCGCTTCGCCAAGGCCATCGGCGTCCCACCCAGCCAACTCTCGGTCGTGCTCCGGCTCTGATCACCGCCGACGGGGCACTCACCCGGTAATCTGCACCGCGTGGCAAACGAGGTGGCTGTCCTGGTCAATCCGACCGCGGGCAAGGGACGGGGCCGGCGCGCGGCCGACATCGCGATCCCGCATCTGGAGCGGGCCGGCATCCGGGTCCGTCGACTCCAGGGCGAGTCGTACGAGGAGGCGACCGAGCTTGCCGCGAACGTGGTCCGGGACGGATACGACGCCCTCGTCGTCGTCGGCGGTGACGGCATGGTGCACCTGGCCTGCCAGGCCCTCGCCGGGTCCGGACTGCCTCTGGGCGTGATCCCGGCCGGCACCGGCAACGACACCGCCCGGACTCTGGGCATCGACCGGAAGGACCCACGCAAGGCGGCCAACGCCGTCGTCGCCGGTGGCGTACGCGTCATCGACCTGGCCGACGTCGCCGGCACGCGCGTGGCGACCGTCGTCGCGACCGGCTTCGACGCCAAGGTCAACGAGCGGGCCAACCGGATGACCTGGCCCGGTGGCCAGATGCGCTACAACCTCGCGACGCTCGCCGAGCTCCGGGTCTTCGATCCGATCACGTTCGCCCTCGAGCTGGACGGCGAGCCGTACGATGTCGACGCCATGCTGGTCTCGGTCGGCAACGGCCCGTCGTACGGCGGCGGCCTGCGGATCTGCGAAGGGGCCGAGATCGACGACGGCCTGCTCGACGTCGTGCTGGTCAAGCCCGTGAGCAAGGCCGAGCTGATCTGGATGTACCCACGGCTGTTCAACGGCAGCCACACGTCGCACCGGCAGTTCGAGCGGCATCGGGTGCGGAGCGTGTCGATCGCGGCGCCCGACATCGTGGCCTACGGCGACGGCGAGCGGCTGGGTCCGCTGCCGCTGACGATCACGGCGCTCCCCGGTGCACTGACCGTCTTCGCGCCCGCGCCGACGTGAGATTCGCCCCGGCGATTGCCGCAGCGGCCACGAACGCGCATCTCATGCCGGCTGCGGCGACCCGTACGCTGGCGTCATGAGCTCACCGAGCGAGCGATACGCCCGGTTTCGGCGAGACCAGCCGTACCAGGCTCTGGGCGAGTTCCGCGGGCTCTACAGCTTCGAGCTCGACGACTTCCAGGTGCGAGCGTGTCGCGCGGTCGAGGACGGCCACGGCGTTCTGGTGGCCGCACCCACCGGGTCCGGCAAGACCGTGGTCGGAGAGTTCGCGGTGCACCTGGCCCTGCACCAGGGTCGCAAGTGCTTCTACACGACGCCGATCAAGGCGCTGTCCAACCAGAAGTACGCCGATCTCGTCGCCCGATACGGCGCCGACCAGGTCGGACTGCTCACCGGCGACAACAGCATCAATGGCGAGGCGCCCGTCGTGGTCATGACGACCGAGGTGCTGCGCAACATGATCTACGCCGGGTCGTCCACCCTGGTCGGCCTCGGCTCGGTCGTCATGGACGAGGTCCACTACCTCGCCGACCAGTTCCGCGGCGCCGTGTGGGAGGAGGTCATCATCCACCTCCCCGATTCGGTGTCGCTGATCTCCCTGTCCGCCACCGTCTCCAACGCCGAGGAGTTCGGGGACTGGCTGACCGAGGTCCGCGGCGACACCGTCATCGTCGTGGAGGAGCGCCGCCCGGTGCCGCTCTACCAGCACGTACTGGTGGGCAACCAGCTGCTCGACCTGTTCGCACCAGGCACCGACGATGACACGACCCGGGTCAACCCGGCGCTCGAACGCATCGGCCGGCAAGAGGCCCGGGCCGCTCGACCGGGTCAACGCAACGGCCGCGGCCAGCGCCATGCGGCTCGGCGACATCGCAGCCGGCACTGGACGCCGAGCCGGGTCGATGTCGTCGAACGGTTGGACCGCGAGGCGCTGCTGCCCGCGATCGTGTTCATCTTCAGCCGGGCCGGCTGCGACGCCGCCGTCGGCCAATGTCTGAGCGCACGACTGCGACTCACCGACCCCGACGAGGAGCAGGAGATCCGGGCCTACGTCGAGGACGCGTGTGCCGACATCCCGGACGAGGATCTCGACGTGCTCGGCTACGCGGAGTTCGCGGAGGCACTGGCCCACGGCGTCGCCGCGCACCACGCCGGGTTGCTGCCGACCTTCAAGGAGTGTGTCGAGGCGTTGTTCAGTCGCGGCCTGATCAAGGTCGTCTTCGCCACCGAGACCCTGGCGCTCGGGATCAACATGCCGGCCCGGTCGGTCGTCCTGGAGCGGCTGACCAAGTGGAACGGCGAGCGCCATGTCGAGGTGACGCCGGGGGAGTACACGCAGCTGACCGGGCGGGCCGGCCGTCGGGGCATCGACATCGAGGGACACGGCGTCGTCCTGTGGCAGCCCGATCTCGATCCGCGTCGAGTGGCGGGACTCGCGTCGACCCGCACGTACCGGCTGCGGTCGTCGTTCCGCCCGTCGTACAACATGGCGGTCAATCTCGT
>JALDXR010000229.1:0-6046 GCA_032154865.1 Nocardioidaceae bacterium | reverse complement strand
AGACGATGCGCTGGGCGACCTGCTTCTTGCCGTCCTTGAGCACCTTGCTGATCAGTTGGGTCACGAGGGGGCTGCTGTAGACCGGGTCTACCTCGACCGGACGCCTCGGTGCGGGGCCTTTACGAGGCATCAGCTCTTCTCCTTCTTCATGCCGTACTGGCTACGCGCCTGCTTGCGGCCCTTGACCCCCTGGGTATCGAGGGCACCGCGGATCACCTTGTAGCGAACGCCGGGGAGGTCACGGACCCGGCCACCGCGCACGAGGACGATGGAGTGCTCCTGCAGGTTGTGGCCGACACCGGGGATGTAGGCCGTCACCTCGATGCCGCTGGTGAGCCGGACCCGGGCCACCTTGCGCAGCGCGGAGTTGGGTTTCTTCGGCGTCGTCGTGTAGACACGCGTGCACACGCCCCGTCGCTGTGGCGAGCCCTTGAGCGCAGGGGTCTTGGTTTTGGTCGCCTTGTCCTGGCGGCCCTTGCGGACCAGCTGTTGGATCGTGGGCACCGCGCGCTTCTCTCTTTCAGTCTGTCCTGATCTGGGGTACTGCTGCCTGTCTTCCCTGATGTGTCCGTGCCGACCGCGCGACCCCCACGTTCGGGCGTGTCTGCGGGGCCACATCGCACCGCCGCGGCTGCGGCGAGGGAGTCGGGATCACGCGCTGGCCAGGAGGAGGATCACCGTGGGTGACCGTGTCTTGGTGGCACGCATGACAGCCTGGGCCAGCCCAGGCACGACTGTGAAGGCTACCCGAGCGGTGACCTCCGGTCAAAATCGCCCATGCTGTCCGGCTCGCCCGTCAACCCCTGCCGCGCACCAGCAATTCGGCGAGGTGGATGGCGCGTACGTCGGCCAGGTCGTCGAGCTGGGTGCGGCAGGAGAATCCATCAGCTAGAACAACCGTCCCGGGTCTGGCATTCCGGACCGCCGGGAGCAGGTCGTGCTCGGCGATCGCGACGGAGACGTCGTAGTGTCCGCGCTCGACCCCGAAGTTGCCGGCCAGCCCGCAGCAGCCGCCGACGGCGGTGACGTGCGCACCCGCCTCGGTGAGCAACCGGCGGTCGGTGTCCCACCCGAGCACGGCCGCGTGGTGACAGTGCGGCTGGGCCACGACGGAGACGCCGGTCAGGTTCGGAGCGGTCCAGCCGGGCGTCGCCGTCAGCTGCTCTGCGAGGGTACGGACATTCGCCGCGACCGATCGGGCTGCCTCGCTGCCGAGGAGCTCGACGGCGTCGCTTCGAAGGACCGCCGTACAGGACGGCTCGAGCCCGACCACCGTGGCGCCCTCGCGTACGTACGGGGCGAGCAGGTCGATCGTTCGCTCGAGCTGCTTGCGGGCCGCGTCGAGCTGTCCGGTGCTGATCAGGGTCAGTCCACAGCACCGTCGGACGTCGGGCACCTCGACGCGAAGACCGGCGGCCTCGAGCACCTCGACGGCTGCCCGGCCCACCTGCGGCGAGAGACGGTCGGTGAACGTGTCGCCGAAGACGACGACCCGCTGCCCGGATCCGCTCGGGCGCGGCTCCCGACCGCGCGCCCAGGCGCGGAACGTCTCGGCGGCCAGCTCCGGAAGCGACCGGCGCCGGTCGACGCCCGCGGCCCACTTCCCGACCCGGCCGAGGAGCCGGCTCGACAGGGCGGCATTGGCCAGCCGAGGAGTACGGGAGGCGAGCGCCAGCCATCGGGGCAACCGTCCCAGGCTGTAATGGCTGCGCGGCCGGAGCCGATGCCGGTAGGCCTGCTGCAGGACCTCGGCCTTGTAGGCGGCCATGTCGACGCCGGTCGGGCAGTCCCGGGCGCAGCCCTTGCAGGACAGGCAGAGGTCGAGTGCGTCGTGTACCTCGGGCGACCGCCAGCCACCGTCGACGAGATCGCCGCGGATCATCTCCTGCAGCACTCGGGCCCGGCCTCGGGTCGAGTCCTTCTCGTCACGGGTCGCGACGTACGACGGGCACATGATCCCGCCGGTGTGGGTGGCGTCGGCGATACAGCGGCCGATGCCGGTGCAGCGATGCACCGCCGCTGTCATCGGCGTCGACAGCGTCAGCGGCCCGGACGTCCGTAGGTCGGCGTCGAGCGGACGGGGCCCGACCAGGACGCCGGGGTTCAGCAGGTCGTCGGGGTCGAAGACGTTCTTCACCGCGGCGAACAGGTCGATGATCTCCGCCGGGTACATCAGCGGCAGCAGCTCCGATCGGGCCCGGCCGTCGCCGTGTTCGCCAGACACCGACCCGCCGTACGCCGCGACCAGCCGCGCCCCCTCGGTGACGAAGTCGCGGAATCGCCGTGGGCCGTCGGCGTCGGTCAACGGGAAGTCGATCCGGATGTGGAGGCAGCCGTCGCCGAAGTGTCCGTACGGCACACCGTCGAGCCGATGGGATCGCAGCAGCGCATCGAACTGACGCAGGTAGGCGCCCAACTGCTCCGGCGGCACCGCCGCGTCCTCCCACCCGGAGTACGCCGGACGCGGCAGGCTGATCGCGCCGAGGCCGGCCCCGTCCTCTCGGATCCGCCACAACGCCGCCGCCTCGGCCGGATCGGTCACGAGCCGGGCATCGAGGGCAGCGGCGGCGGCCACCAACCGCACCGCGGCGTCGAGGACCTCGGCTTCGGAGCCGCCGGCCAACTCGACGAACAGCCAGCCACCCCCTCGGGGCAACTCGGGAACCGCTGCCGGCCCACGCCGGGCCCGCACGACGTCGACGATGCGAGTGTCGATCCCCTCGCAGGCGACCGGATGATGCTCGAGGATCGACGGGACCGCGTCCGCCGCGGCGTAGACCGTCTCGTAGCCCAGCACCACCATGACCTTCCGCGCCGGCTCTGGGACGAGGCGGACGGTCGCGCCGGTCACGACGGCGAGGGTGCCTTCGCTCCCGACCAGGGCACGGGCCAGGTCGTAGCCGTGCTCGGGGAGCAGGTTCTCCAGTGCGTAGCCGGAGCCCTGCCTGCCGAACCGCCCGAGATGGATCCGGATCGACGCCAAGCCGGCGTCCACGACCTTGCGGACCTCGTCGAGCACCGCCGACGATCCCGGCCAGCCCCGGCCCAATCGGAGGCGGTCGCCGCCGATCGTGGCGACGTCGAGCGC
Source organism: Nocardioidaceae bacterium (assembly GCA_032154865.1). Lineage (GTDB taxonomy): Bacteria > Actinomycetota > Actinomycetes > Propionibacteriales > Nocardioidaceae > DATFRX01. The sequence goes on along the minus strand of JALDXR010000229.1, from coordinate 2,958 downwards.
CTCGACCGTGTCCGAGGTGCGACCGTAGGCCAGCGCCCGCGAGCCGCAGGCGTTGTTGCCGATCATGCCGCCGAGCGTGCAGCGGCTGTGGGTCGACGGGTCCGGCCCGTACCGCAGGCCATACGGCGCCGCCGCCCGTTGCAGCGCCGCGTGGACGACGCCCGGCTCGACCATGGCGGTGCCGGCCTCGGCGTCGACCTGGAGGATCCGATGGAGATGGCGACTAGTGTCGACGACAACGCCGGGGCCGACAGCGTTGCCGGCGATCGACGTGCCGGCACCGCGCATGGTCAGCGGCGTCGACGTATCGCGGCAGACCCCGACGACCGCCAGCAGCTCGTCGACGTCGCGCGGTCGTACAACCACCTTCGGCGGGACCCGATACAGCGACGCGTCACTGCTGTAGAGGGCGCGGGCCAGCGTCGAGTCGTCGACGTCCTCGATGCCGGCGCCCTCCAGGGCGCGAGTCAGATCGCTGGTGGCGACGGCGGATCACCTCTCGAGGAGTGGTCGGATGCGCGGGGCCCGATACCCCTCGGGTTTCGGAGCCTTGGTGCCCGGCCCGATCGGCTCCCCGTCGACCTTGGTCATGTTCGAGCGATGCACTTCGGCGAACACGGCGTCGAGCGGGATGCCGTGCACCAGGGCCGTGCCGTGCACGACGTAGAGCAGATCGGCAAGCGCATCGGCGACCTCGACGACGTCACCGGCCTCGGCCGCCGCGGCGTACTCCCTCGTCTCCTCCTCCAGGAACGCCAATCGCTGCCGCCACGACGCGACCGGGCCGGTCGGCCGATCGGGGTCGGCGATGCCGAGCGCGGAGTGGAACTGCGCGACCGATTCGGCCGCCAGCGACGGTCGGCCCAGGGCTGCCAGCCCGGCATGCACCACGCCGAGTACGGGGATGTCACCGGCCTCGATCGTGGCGCGGTCGACCCACTCGACGGCGTCGGTGGTGCTGTCGGCCTCGAGGATCCGCAGCGACGCATCCGGGGTGGGAGTCGACGCCCCGAAGATCAGGTGCACGCCGTGAAAGTCCTCGAGTGTGCCGTCCGGCGCGTGACCGGTGAAGTGCGAGTCGTGCACATCGAGCAAGACGCCGACCTCGACGTCGAGGCCGGTCTCCTCACGCACCTCCCGCGCCGCCGCCAGCCGGGGCGGTTCGCCGTGATCGACACCGCCGCCGGGGAGTGTCCAGTGGCCGCTGTGGTGGCCGAGACTGGAGATCCGGGTCAGGAGTACGCGATCGTCCCGAGTGAGCACGACATAGGCGGACAGCCGCAGACGTACGACCGGTGTCGGATCGGGCACCCTGGCAGTGTAGGGCGCGGCCGACGACAACCGATTTCGGTCGCGCGGCGTCGCTTGGTCAGGCAGAGTGTGGGGGTCCGCAGGAGCAGCGGTCCGCGCGACGTGGTGGGAGCGAGAGCATCGATGGGGCGTACGGGGCGGCCGATCAGCCGGTTGGTGCTGGCGGCCGTACTCGCGTGCGGCGGGATGTCCGTCTCGGCCTGCGATGACGACGACCGACCGGCACCGATCGAGATCGACGAGCACCTCTACGGTCCGGGTGCCGGGCTGGGCCACGGCGTCGAGGTTCCCGAGGGAGCCGCCCGGATCGGGCCGACGATCACCATCCTCCAGAACCACGGTCGGGCGGTTCGGCAGATCTCACTGCTGCAGATCGACGGCGATCCCGACCAGACGATCCGGGCGATGCTGGCCGATCTGGCCCGGATGCTGCCGGACGCCGAGATCGATCCCTCGCTGTCCCGGCGCCGCTGCTGGCTCGACGACAGCCTCGAATGGATCAGCGAATGCCGGATCCTGGTCGGTGGTCACACCGCGCGTGACCGACCCCTCCAGGTGGACGTCACCGTGACTCCCACGGCCGATGCCGACGGCCAGCCGCTACCCGGGACGACCGGGCTGCCCGAAGCCCGCGTTCTCGTCCGCACGGATGTGGTCCGTGGCGGCACCAGTCTGGAGCCGCCGGCAGACTTCCCCTATGCCGCTGCGGACCAGGACGCGGCACGGTGGCCGATCGCCGACGAGGCGGCCGGATCGATCGAGGCGGCCGACACGCTTCCCGGCGCCGACGGCTGGCCGGTCGAGTCCGGTGGAGCCCCGATCGGCGCGGTCGTCAGCGACGCTCGCTACTACGTCGTCGCCGTCGATGAGGGCCAGGATCTGCAAGAGGTCGCGCACAGCTATGCCACGGCCGTGGACAACGAGGGACTGAGCGCGTTGCCGGTCGCCACCGTCGGAAGGCGGACGACCACGTCGTACGAGATCGACTCCGTCGACGGGGGTCCCGGTGCCCACCTCTGGGCGATCGACCGCCCCGGCACCGACTATCTGTTCCTGCGCTACTGGCCGGCGGCCGACTGAGAGTCCTCGGCGAGCTTGCGAACCTCCTCCGCGACCACGGCGAAGCCGCGGCCCTGCTCGCCGGCGCGGGCGGCCTCGATCGCGGCGTTGAGCGCGAGCAGGTTGGTCTGCTCCGCGATCCCCGTGATCGTCGAGACGATCCCGCCGATCTCATCCGACTTGGAGCCCAGGCCCCTCATCGCGTCGTTGACGCCGGCCGAGACGAAGCAGCGCAAGCGCAGCCATGCCCGGGTAGCGCCTGACAGCGTTGCTCAGTTGGACAGCGTTGCTCAGTTGCCGCCGTAGGAGCCGAATCCGAAGTCGTCCAGCGCCACCGACTGGCCGGTCGGCGTGCCGAAGTCGTACTCGTACGACTCGTAGCCGGCCATCGAGTACGCGGCTGCCCGCGCCTCCTCGGTGGGCTCGACCCGGATGTTGCGGTAGCGCTCCAGACCGGTGCCGGCCGGGATCAGCTTGCCGATGATCACGTTCTCCTTCAGACCCATCAGGGCGTCCGACTTGGCGTGGATCGCCGCGTCGGTCAGCACCCGGGTGGTCTCCTGGAACGACGCCGCCGACAGCCACGAC
>JALDXR010000228.1:0-6048 GCA_032154865.1 Nocardioidaceae bacterium | reverse complement strand
CGCCCTAGCGTCACGACCACCCAGTCGTCACAGGTGCTCGACGGTCGGCGACCGTGGCGTGATGCCACGGGTGTCCAGGACCCGGATCGCCTTGGCCGCGATCATCTCGCCGTCGTAGTCGGAGTGCGCCTGCAGTACGACGGTGAGCTCGGCCGCTTGGAGCGCCGTGTCGAGGTCATCGACGCAGGTCAGAGTCTCGTCTCCGAAGCTCCACGTGGGCACGTACGGATCGTGGTAGCGCACCGTCGCGCCCAGCGCCTCCAGCCGCCGCGCGACGCCCACGGCAGGGGATTCGCGTTGGTCGGCGATGTCGGACTTGTAGGTGACGCCCAGCAGGAGGACGGTTGCCCGCTTGATCGCACGGTCGTGGTCGTTGAGCAGATTCTGCGCCCGCCGGGCCACGTAGTCCGGCATCGTGGCGTTGATCTCCTGCGCGAGCTCGACGAACCGGAATGGATAGCCCAGCTTCGCGCGCACGTTGTGACTCAGGTAGTTGGGATCGATCGGGATGCAGTGACCGCCCACGCCCGGCCCGGGGTAGAACGGCTGGAAGCCGAACGGCTTGGTGGCCGCCAACCGGATGACGTCCCAGAGGTCGATGCCGAGTTCGTGGCAGAACCGCGTCATCTCGTTGACCAGCGCGATGTTGACATGCCGGTACGTGTTCTCGAGCAGCTTCGCGGTCTCGGCTTCGCGAGTGCCTCGCGCCGGCACGACGGTGTCGACGAACCGCTCGTAGAACGCGGCCGCGCGATCGGTGCAGGCAGAGGTGTGGCCGCCGACCACCTTGGGTGTGTTGTGCAGCCCGAACGTGCTGTTGCCCGGGTCGATCCGCTCCGGCGAGAAGGCCAGGTTGAAATCGTGGCCGGCGACCAGGCCGGTCTGCTCCAGAAGCGGCCGGATCACCTCGTCGGTCGTTCCCGGATAGGTCGTGGACTCGAGCACGACGAGCATCCCGGGCCGCAGGTTTCGGGCCGCGGTGCCGATCGCGGCGCGTACGGCACGAAGGTCCGGTCCGGCGTCCTCGGTCAACGGCGTAGGCACGCACACCACGATGACCTCGGGGTCCGCCAGGTCCCGCTCGTCGGCCGTCGCCCGGAATCCCATCGCCAGCATGTCCTGGACGTCGGAGTCCGTCGGGTCTTCGACCTGGGAACGGCCGTCATTGAGATCGCGTACGACGGTCTCGTTCACATCGAAACCGACCACACTCAGGCCCTCGCGGATCGCCGCGTGGGCTAATGGCAGCCCGACATAACCCAGTCCGATCACTGCAAGGTCGACACTCACCCCGTCCCTCCCATCAACCTAGGGGAATGCTCAAGAAAGGAGACGCCGTTGATCAGCAACGCGCCACCAGGAACCCTGCCGGTCGCCCCCGGAATGATCGGGCTCGGAGAGTTCTTGCATGAGTTCAGTCATCTGATGCGTTGGCTCGACATCGAGTTCGCTTCGGAGAACGAACCGGAACCGCTCGTATTCACGCACGGCCTCGGCGGGGTTCCCCTCGGCGAGGTGCACCCGGATCACCGCGCGGTGGGCGCTTTCCCGTAGTGGATCGATCTCCACCGCGAGGAGCGCCGTCTCTAGCGCCTGTGCGTACGCACCGCGTGCGGCCAGGTTGCCGGCGAGGGCCTCGAGCACATGAAGTCGCAGTTGGCGGATCCGCTCACACTCGACGAGTACCCAGTCGTCGTACCACCCAGGCAGCAACTCGCCGCCGATCACCGTGGGGTGGTCGATCGTGGTCGGCAACGCCGAAGCGCTTCCCGAGAGCATCGCCTGTGCGTTATGGCGGAACTCGTCGATGTCGATCCAGACCCGGTCGGTGAGTTGCACCTCGCCGTGGTCCTTCTCGACGAGTCCCGGCAGTTGGCGATGGAGCGTGGAGAGCGCGGCGCGAAGGCTTGCGTCGGCTCGCCGCTCGTCCGCGTTGGGCCACAGGGCACCCGCCAGCTGTGCCCGGGCCTGGCGACCGCGGAGCGCAAGCAGCGCTACCAGACGCTGGCTCCGCGCAGGCGGATAGACCACCTGCTCACCGTCGACAAGCCGCCAACCGTCGAACAGAGTCAGTCGCAAATTCGGACACCCCATCGGACATCCACCGTCGTCGTAGCCAGATCGCTTGAATGACTGTCCGTACGCGCGTACCCCGTGGCGATGCGTGCCAAACTCCCTCCGTCGGACCATCCCGTGCACATCGAGTTCACGCATCGAGTTGCCGGTCGCGCACTATGGGTATCCTAACGGGCCTTTGGCGGGACCGGTTATCTCCGATAGGCATTACGCCGAATATCGCATAATCCCGGATTGCGAACCTACGGTGCGCGCAGCGCGTCCGGCACCTCTGGCCATACCGCTGAGTCCTCGCCGCCCAGCCGCCAGAAGAAGACGCCACCGAGGTCGTACTTGGTGACCAGCGGCAGTTTGACGCCGACGCTTCTGGCGTCCTCCCACCAGACCTCGTGCCGCTTGCCGGATGAGTCTCGATAGGTGAACGAGGGCGACTCGTCAGCGGACCGCCGGATCGTCGCGTCGTGCTTGTCCGCGAGGGTCTGTGCTCGCTTGTGGTCGATGGTCACACCGCGTCCGCCCGACCAGTTGTAGCCCAGCAGATCGATCCCGAGGATGACCTTCTCCGGCGGGATCTGGGTCACCGTCCATTTGATCACCCGCTTCACCCAGCGCGCTGGAGCAACCGGGCCCGGCGGCGAGGTGTCCCACGAGTAGTCGTAGGTCATAACTCGCACCTGATCGGCTGCGGCACCGATGGCACGGAAGTTCTGGGCCAGATTGCGTTCGTCGTAGCCGGCGTTGGACACCTTGGGGTGGACCGCCGTGGTGAGCAGCTTGTCCTCGGCGTGCAGCTTCGCACTGAGCTTGGTCAGGAACTTGGTGTAGACCTCGCGGTCCTCGCCGTTCAGGCTTTCGTAGTCGATGTCGATGCCGTCGTATCCCTCGGTGACAGCCAGGTCCACGAGCGCACGGATGTGAGTACGCCGGGCCACGGGGTCGTGCAGCATCTTCTCCACGAGGGCGGCGTTCCAGTGGCCGTTGCGCAGGCTGGTGACGGTCGGGATGACGCGAATGCCTTCCGCCTGCATGTCCTCCACGGCCTGCGGATTGACGTGGGCGTACTCGTCGTCGGCGAGCACGATGCGGCCGTTCGGATCGAGCGAGTACCAGACCGGGCTGATCTCGTCGAACATGTCCGGCTGCTCCCAGACGACGTCGAACGCGCGGCGCTGATCCCAGTAGGGCACGTAGCCGATTCGTAGGGGCATCGTCTCTTCCGTCGGGGCGGCGGCATTGTCGGGCTCGTCGGCCGCATCCTGGGGCGACAGGACGGCGACCAGCGCCACGGTGACGACCGCCACCGAGAGCACGACGCCGACGGCGCGCCACACGCCTCGCCGCGTCTGCGGCACTGGATCGGTCATGGTTCCTGTCCCGGCTCGACGGGTGACGGCGCCCGAGCGGCTGGCCGTCTCGTGGGACTGGTCCATCGACCGTCCGAGTTGCTGCGCCAGGCCTGCGGAATCGCGCGGAGGATGAGGGTCGCGTCAACGAATCGGAGGAAGAGGAATCCGAGGCCGTAGAGCAGCAGACTCGGCCGCCGGAGGGCGAGCGCGGTGACGCAGGTGAGGAGGTAGTCCATCGCCGCCAGGAACAGCACGCTGCCGGCCAGGAGGAGAGCGAACCCGAAGACGCCGTCGAATCCGCCCCCGAGTCCCAGCGCCTCCCACGTCCCGTCGACGAGGACGATCGGAAGGAGCAGCGCGAACGCCGCGACCAGCAAGACGATGCCGGCCGAGGCGACCAGAATCTCGAGGATGAACAGCGCGAGTGCCGCCGAGAATCCGCTGGCCCACAATCCATGCCGACGGAACGTCTGCCAGAACCCGAGGTGCCAGCGAAACACCTGCCGGTAGTAGTCACGGAAGTTGTCCGGGTCCTGCGTGGTGGCATAGACGTTGGTCTGGAACGCGATCTTTCCGAGTTGTTTTCGGTGCAGCTCGAACGTCATGTTGAAGTCTTCGATGATCAGCCCGGGCGGGTTGAGGTCCATCCGGTCGAGGACGCTGGTTCGGTACATGCTGGCGAATCCGGGAACGATCGCGGTGACGTTTGTGTAGCGCCAGGTCTGCCCGTACTTGAGCCACTGCATGACGACGTAGAGCCGGGAGCGGTACGCCACGAGGAACCGGCCCATCGGCGAGAGCTCCGACGGGCGCCAACCCGCCTTGGCGTATCCGGCAACGGCGACGACGCCGGGCTGGTCGAGCAGTGGCAGTCCGCGGGCGAGGTAGTTCTCGTCGAGCTCGGTGTCGGCGTCCACGATGAGCAGCGCGGCGAATCGGCGCGGGATGTCGAACTGCTTCAGGGCGGCCTCGATCCCGCCGGCCTTGCCGCGTCCGGGATCGAGTTCGAGGACGTTGACCGCGGCGGCTCGAGCGATCTCGGCGGTGGCGTCGGTGCATCCGTCCGCGATCACGTGCACGTTGCTCTCGGGCACCAGGCGGACCGCCGAGCTGATCGTCGCGGCGATCACGGGTTCCTCGTTGTGGGCCGGAATCAGCACGGCAACATCGGCCGGGTCGAGTGGCGGCGGCAGCCCGACGATGGTGGGCGGCTTGGGCCCGATCCGGTCGGAGGCGAAGCGGAGCCCGCCCACGAACAACCAGAGCGTGAGGTTGACGCCCAGGATAAGGACAAGCAGCAGGGCTGCTTCCATGATCGTCGGCTATCCGGGAATGACGTCCTGAAGGGCCGGGCCCACAGGAACCAGAGATCGGCGACGCGCAAGCATGTCTCCAGTTTGCCGCCCGCAGATGAACAGCATGTCGATCGCTGCCAGATTGGCTACGAAGTCAGCACCGATCTGGTCGTAGTCCGGGTGCTCGAACTGCTGGACTTGGAGTCCGATGCCCTCGCGCTCGAAGCGTGACCAGTCGACGTCTTGATGGTCGCCGCCGTAGGTGCTGGTCAGGTGATCGGTGCCACCCGCGCCCTTGACGAGCTGGATCAGTCGCTCGGCCCGGTCACCCTCGTGCGGGAGCGTGCTGGCCCGGATGATGCGTACCGGGGAGTCCAGGTAGGAGCAGAGGGCCTCGATCAGGTCCAGGTTGAGATCCACGAGGCGCTCGTGGTCGCCGGCGTAGACCTCCTTCATCAGGGCGTAGACCTCGTCGAAGTACGGCGTCGAGCCGTAGGCCGTGCGCAGTCGATGCAGGTGCTGGCGACCGTACGGTTGCTTGGTGTCGATCTCGACGTCCATGATCGGCTGGTATTCGCCCGTGGACAGCACCGGCACGCTCATCCACACCGGCTTGGACGGGGTCTTCACCTTCTGCCGCGCGTGATACTCGGTCTTGGTGAACTGTGCGGTGTCATAGGCGATGTAGACGTCACTGGCCAGGATCTTGTCCAGCAACTTGAGCCAGGGCATGAAGTTCGGCTGGTGTACCGACACCAGAGTGTGGGTCATATCGGAAGCTCCCTAAAGCACGGCCCGAAGCACTTCGAACCCTTCCGCGGCTTCGACTCCGACCTCTCGTCCGCGGAGCCGGGTCGCCATCTCCAGGCTCTCCGGACTGCCGTGATAGATCTCCGGTCGCACCTGCGACGCATGGAGTCGCATCGCCTGGATCTTGATCTCCAGGTACTCCGAGATGTCGATGTAGCAGGTGGGGTGGAACCGGTCCTCGCCGAACTGCCAGAACAGCGACGTGTTGTCGTAGGTCAGCACCATCGGCGCCAGGTGCCGCTGCCCACGGACGCCGGGCCGGGTGGCGGTCACACAGGCTCGGAACAGCGCTTCGTGGTCCTGGTTGTAGCTGGGCGCGGGGATCATCACCATCGTCGGACGGATCTCGTCGATCGAGAGCCGCCCGCGGGCTTCCAGTAACCCGACCAGCTGTTTACGGGGCATGGCGTCGAGCGCCAGGTGGGTCTCGGCGTCGGTGAAGAGCACGTCCCAGTCGTCGACCTTGAGCAGCCGCATCACGGACTCGAACTCGTCGAGCCTGGTCTTGTGCGTGACCAGCT
>JALDXR010000006.1:0-21689 GCA_032154865.1 Nocardioidaceae bacterium | reverse complement strand
GCGTCAGCACGAGACGACCGTGGCCCGACTGGTAGCCGGTGTCGAAGTCGATCGCCCACGTGCTGGCGAGGGGCTCGAACCCCTCGGCGAGATCGCCCCAGTCCTCTTCGCTGTCGCCGGGCTCGGTGTCGGTGATGTCGCCCCAGCTGTCGTAGGCCTCCTTGAGCAGCCCCCAGGTGGCGCGCTCGGCGATGGTCCAGGCGCCGGCGGGGAGGTCGTCGAGGAGGAACTCGGAGTTGAGGGCGTAGTTGATCCGCTGCGGGTAGACGTTGACGTGCACGGTGCGCGGAGGCTCGTAGTACCCGACGTCGAAGTACTCGCCCTCGGACTCCGTAGTGTCCTCTGACAACGGCGGTGTGTTGGCCATGCCCGGAACGTCCTCCGGGCGCCATGCCGTGTCGACGACGAGGATCTCGGTGACCTCGACGGTGAGGTTGTTGAGGTTGGTGTCGACGGACAGCTCCAGGTTCAGCTCGGCGAAGGCAGCGCCGGCGGGGACGGTGACCTCCGCCGACTTCCTGCGGGCCCAGGTCCCGTCGATGGTCCCGAGCATCACCGTCGTGTCGGTGCCCACAACTACACCGGCGGTGTTGAACCAATGGAAGCGCACGTTCCACACACCGGTGAACGACGAACGGTAGAAGGCACTCGTGACGAGCTTGTGGGTGGGGGTGACCGGCATCATCTGTGTCAGATCGGATCCGTTGCCGAGCCGGAACGCCGGTCGTTGCGGGGTCGTGCCGTTGTAGACCAGACGGTGGTAGAAGGTGCCCGGAGCCGGGCTGCCCGCCGGCGTCCCCGTCCCCGCCACCCGGGTCAACGTGGAATTGCCCGTCTTGGTCCACAGCCCGTTGGAATACGCCGCCTCGGCCTCGTTGATCGTCGGCAGCAGGTTGAGCCCAGAGTAGACCCGGGTGCGGTAGCCGGTGATCGAGCTGACGTACGCCTCAGTCCCGCGCTCGGTACCCTTGAGCTTGCGCAGCGGCAGGATCCGCGACAGCAGCGCCCGGTAGCGCTCGTCGCCGGCGGCGTACTCGACAGGCTGGCCGAGGGTGTCGCCGAGCCACGGCAGCAGGTCGGCGGAGATCTTCTCGGCATCCCACACGTCACCAACAGTGAATGCCCAGGTGCGGTGGGCGTCGGTCTGGTACCCGATGACATCGATGATCCGACGCAACAGACCAGCATGGCCGCCCGGCTCCATGTCCTGACGGCGGTACCACTCCGGGGTCCGCTCGAACAGGTGGTCAGCGGAGAGGTACTCGGCGGGCAGCAGGATCGAGCGGTAGGCGATGCGCAGCCAGTGGGTGTTGCCGGCGCTGAAGTACTTGGCGAAGAGCCCGTAGTAGTACCACGTGCCCGGGGTCAGCCCGGTGTCCGGGATCTTCACCCAGCCTCCGTTGACGGGCGCCTCAGGTGGATGCCGGCGGACCATCACGCCATCGAGCAACGTCGTCGGGTAGCCCGACGGGGAACGTACGAGAGCGATCTCGGTGGGCGCTCCGAAGTTCGAGTCGACGGGGATCGTCAACGGATCGAAGGAGACCTCGATCTCGGTCCACGAGATGTCCCGCGCCTGGAGGAGTGCGTCGGGCGGGTCGAGGTCCTCGGGGATGTAGGAGAAGTCGCTGCGCAACGCCGAGTCGAACTCGGTCGGTCCAGCGGGCGGCCGTAGCGGAGCGCCGACGTCCTGCCGGCGGACGATGAGTGAACGGCGTTGTGCCATGACCTACCTCACAGTGGGCTGATCCCGCCGGTGGCGACGACGGCGATGCCGGTGCTGGCCTTGGGGATCTCGTCGAAGGCGAGCTGGATCGAACTGAGATCGCCGGTGCCGGTGCGGTTGAACGCTGTGATCTCCACGTAGTCGACACCAGGGACGTCAACGACCTTGTGGAAGAAGGGCGCCTTGGAGACCTTCTGACCGAACTCGACGGAGTCGAACGCCAGCATCTGGTGAGCCACCGCCAGCACATTGTTGGTGACCGTCGTCCGTCGAGCCCGAGGGTTGACCTCGATCGTGAAGGTGATGTTGATCGGCACGTACTTCGGGTCGACCACGGTGACGGAGGTGCCGATCATCGTCCGCTCGGTGACGTACTTGTCGACCTCAGCCTTCAGCTCCGCTGAGGCGACCGGGCCGCCACCCACGTCCGCCGACGTGACGCCGAAGGGGGCGACGGCGAGGAGCACCGACGACGGCGTGGTCGCCGACGCCGACGCCTTGGCGACACCGCCGACGTCGATCGCCAGGGACTCGTGATCCTCCAGAGTCACCGCTCGCTCCAGTGCGCGCAGTGAGCGCGGGATGTTGCGCCGCATCGACTCGATGGTCTCGGGGTCCGACCCGCCGGTCATCGCTGCCGGGTTGGTGACCGAGGCGATCTTGCCCATCAGATCACCGCCCTGGACGAGACTGCGCACCGAACCGGCGCCGACGTTGCCGGCGGCACCGACACCGAAGCGGTAGTTGACGATGATCGGCACGCCGGCGGCCGGAATCGCACCGGACACGCCATCGCCGAAACGGATGTAGGTGTAGCCGAACTCATCGAGCACGGTGGTGAAGGCACGGTCGGAGGAGATCGCGTCGAACATGCGCTGCACCGGCTCCCACTCCACGAGCGTGGGCTCGTTGGTGACCGGGTCGATGTGCCCGTCCTTGGTGAACACGGCGACACTGTCCTTGATCACATTCTTGTTGAACAACGGGAACAGCTGACGCTCCGCTCCCGAGCTGCGCCCGACCTCCTCGCCGATCACCGACGTGCCCTCGGTGACGGGGACCACCTCGGTGTCGGCCTCCATGATGTGGTCGGCGTCAACCTCGAAGATGATGTTGATCGACGATGACTCCTGGGCGTAGATCTGCGTGCCGGCGGGGATGTAGACCTCACCGACTCCGGCAACCTTGGTGAACGTGACCGAGCCCTTGGCGGCGGTCTGCGGCGCCGGCGTGTACCCGAACAGCGCAGCCAGGTTCAGGACGCTCTCGCGCAGCACGGCCGTCGCCAGGTAGGCTTCGGCAGCCATCCGGTCGACACTGAAGTTGATGATGTCGCCGACGTAGGCGAACAGTTCGAGCAGGATCATCTCGAAGCTCGACTCGTTCATCTCCCACTCGGGGATCGCCTTCTTCAGCCGGGCGATCATGTCGACGCGGAGCCGCCCGAAGTCACGGGAGGTGTACACGAACGGTGTGGATTCGATGCCGCTCATTACAGTGGAGTCTCCTCGGTGACGAAGCCGGACACGGTACGTTCGAGCGTGAGTACGGGGCTGGTCGGCGACAGCCGGAAGTAGACCGTCAGACGGAGCGTGGAGTCGGTGCCGGCGATCGGTGCCATGCGCACGGCGACGATCTCGCCGAAGCTGATCCCTCGCACCAGGATGCCGTGGATCTCATCAGCCTTGAGGTTGATGACGTCCTCGCGGATCGGGGCGAAGATGAACCCTTCCAGGTCGGCGCCGTGGTCCGGGTACATCACCCGCTGGCCGCGGTAGGTGACGAGCATGTCGGTGATCTGCTGCTCGATGATCGTGGCCGGGTCGGTGGTGGTCGCCACCCGTCCCGAGTGGTCGAGCTGGAGCGGGAGGCGGATGGTCTTCATGATTCACCCATCGTGGTAGATGCGAACGGTGCCGACAGGATGGCCACCGACCGACCCCTGGCCGTACGCCTTGATGACCATGTACTCCGCCGAGACCCCACCGACCAGTGCAGTGTTGCTGTGGAACAGCCCGACGCCTCGCCACTCGTTCGTCCCCTGCAACAGCATCTCGGCCCAGTCGGCCGGCAGAGCGCACCAGGAGGCCGCACCGCGGGCCAGTGCTGTCGAGTCGTAGGCGCCGGCGTGACTGAGGTCGTGTCCCTGATGGTTCGCCCGGTGCACCATCAGCCGTGGACGGACAGGGTTGCCCGAGCCACCGGAGAGTTCTCGGATGAGACCGATCGAGGCCGAGCTGACGTTCAGCTTGTAACCAACGACGTTGTCGCGGTAGAGCTGCCAGAACTCACCGCTGTAGAAGAAGTAGGCGGTGTTCTGCCCGCTCGACGACGAACCCTGCCACTCGCTCACGTCGTTGCGCCAGGCGCCGGCGCGCCGGGTGTTGCTGGCGGTCGGGTGGACGATGATCGGCTCAGGGACCTTGACGATCCACGGGAGATCCTGATCACGTCCGGTCCAGACATCGGAGACGTTCTTCGGACGGAGTTTCATCATCCACTCACGGTTGAGAGTGCGAGGCCAGTCGGCCGAATCCTGGATGACGATCGTGTCCGCTCCGGGGTAACGGATACCGTCGTTGTGCCAGGGTCCGTCACGATCGGTGTACCAGACCTCGACTTTCGGATCGATGTTGGCCACGTCCACCCGCATCTTGCCGTTGAGGAAACGATAGCCCGACGTCTTGACCGGACCCGGCATCGCGCCGGTCACCGTCTTCCAGGCGCTCACCCCGCCCGGGCCGTACGTCCGCAGATAGCACGCGACGTCGCCGGCACCGACAGTGGCCGGGTTCCACGACTCGTACGCAGCGCTGGTGACGGTGTCGGCGTACCGTTTGATCACCGTGCCGACACCATTGAACTTCGTCATCAGCTCGACGCCATCGACGGTGCGTCCGGTCACGATCGTCCACCGGTGGGTCGCCTGGCAGGCGACGATGTCCACGTCGTACGTCGTCGGTGCCGCCGGCGCCGGCAGCTGAGCGACGGTGACCGCCGGCGCGAGCACCGCAACACCGTTGCGGCCGGCGGCGGACTGGGCGATGATCGAGACGTAGACCTTCTTGCCGGCGAAGGTGTGGTACCCATTGCCGCCGTTGGTCAACGTCAGTGCAGTCGTCGGAGAGTTCACCGTGGTCGTGTACGAGTACGAGAACGGACCGGTCGGCGAGGTCCCGATGTCGAGATCGACGATGTACTTGACGGCCATCTCGCCGGTGCCGGCAGCCGGAGCCGCCCAGTCGACATCGATCTCGATCCTGTCGTTGCGGTACTTCGTCGTGGTGGCTGCCGAGGTCACCGGCCCAGGCTGCAGCGGCCAGGCCTCGGTCCAGGCGTCGTTGAGCTTGACGTAGACCTTGACCGCCCGTTTGTGGACGTCGTCGACCTTGACCCACGGCTGGGTGACGGTCTTCCAGCTGCCGGCGACCTTGGTCTTGATGCTCATGCGTACTGGAAGTAGACGTCACCGTTGATGCCGAGCGAGGCCGCCGGCGCAGCTGTGCCGTAGTAGGTCCGCGGGTAGATCTTGAGCCACGCCGAGTCCTGGCGGACGTAGATCTCCTTGGGCGCTGCGGTGGTGATCAGCAGCATGCCCTCGGCGACCGGTACCAACGTGGAGTTGGCCGTGGCGATGTTGGCCGCCTTGAGCACGAGGTGCGGCTCAATAGCGTTGACGATGCCGGCGATCTGGACGGGGAAGTCGGCGTTCTCGTCGTCGTCGGGGAGCTTGTCCTGGATCAAGCCCATGCTGGAATCGGTGAACGGCATAGCTCCTCCTCATCGACGTACTGACACGGTGCCGTAGGCCATCCGGTACGGGCGGTCGGGCTCATCGGGGAGCACGACATCGACGACGAACTTGGCGCACTGGTAGATCCCAATCCACTGCCGGATGGCGAGCGGGATGGAGACCTTGATGTCGCCGGTCCAGACGTCGGCGTCGTCGAGCACCAGCTCGGTCGGCAGCGGACGCTCCTCGTGCCATCCCTCGGTCATCCACAGCGCCGAGGACACCTCGGCGGTGTCCGCCGGCGGGACCGGATTGTCCGGGTCGGTGTTGTCGCGCATCTCAATCACGAAGTCCACGTTGGCCGCATCGTGGTCGGCGACGAGGGCGTAAGCGTTGGGTGCATCCTCGTCGTAGATGACATCGCCGGTGACGGCGTGGGACTCCTCCCACTTCGGAATCACCGAGTAGACATCACTGACCGGGAAGAACCCCCAGGGGGTCATCACGGTGACGTACTGCGGGAAGCTCACGCCTCTCGACGATAGTTCCAGAGCCCGTTCCTGGGCGGCTACGCCATCAGGGCACCGACGACACCGCTCCGCTCGCTACGGGGCTCTCAGAGGCCTCTGGAGGGCTCTGAGAGGGCGCTGCGTCACCGTTCGGCAGGATCGAGGCCTGGAGCGCCTGGAGGTCGCCCTGGGACTCCTGGAGGAGCGCCATCAGCTCGGCGTTCTCGGCCACCAGTGCCGAGATGCGGTTGGCGAGCAGATCCTTGATCCAGCGGTCGCGCTTGACGATCTTGATCAGCTCGTCGTAGGTCGGTTCCACTCGTCCTCCTGTCACACCGTCGACCACCGGCAGTTGTCGAGCGACAGCCACTCGTTCGTGGTGAGCGCCACGGAACTGCCATCAGTCTGAAACGTCAGGGCTCCCGTGTTCCAGATGTCCACCCGACCGTAGCCGTTGGTCGTGTGACAGTGAAACATGCCTTGGAGCAAGGGCCGGTAGCCCACACCGGCGGTGAAGATGTTCGCCGTCCCGGTCGTTGCCGTAGCGCTCGTCCACTTGATCAGACCACGCAGCTGAAGCTCTCCACCGTAAGCGCTGTACCGCCACTGGGCGACCTGCCACGAGCCCCCATAGTTGGCCCAGTTGGCGGAGAGTGTGATGTTCGCCCAGGCCGTCCAGTCCGACTTCTTCACTGCTTCGGCACCGTCGATGACCACCGGTCCGCGCAGGTCCCCGAGCAGACGGACCCACTGCGTACCATTCCAGCGTTTCAGATCATTGGGCACCGCTCACCCCCAGTGATGGATCTGCACTCGACCGCACACCCGCGCCGTCGGACCGCCACCGTTGGTGTCAGGATCACCGAGCTTCATGTAGTAGCTCGCTGCGTTGTCGGGGTTCGTCTCGCTCGTCGAGCGATAGATCCCGAACCCTTGCGCCGCCCCGACGAAGTTGTCGATCAGCTTGCCGTTGACGTTGTAATACGCAGCTGTGGCGTCAGCCGGCGGGCTACCGCCACCGATGGTGCGCCCGACTCCGGGCCCGAGACGGTTGCCCTGAATCGCGTCACCGTCGCTGAACCCCGGCGTGCCTGAACGCGAGGTCAGCTTGTGGGTCCAGAACAGTGGCTGGATCTCGGCCGACGAGCCCTGGTCATTGACCCGGTAGTACTCGATGGTCATCGACGTGATGGTGCGCCCCAGATACCCGCAGAAGTCATTGATCTTGGTGCCGTAGAAGAAGCAACCGTAGTTCTCGCCCGAGCTGGTGCGTCCGTGGAACACCTGATGCGGTGCGCAGGTGGAATCGTTACGCCACGCTCCGCCGCGGTAGGTCCCACCCGTCGTGGGGTCGACGGTATGCGGCGTCTCTTCGATGATGTACGTGGTGTACCGGTTCGCCGCAGCGTTGTTGACGTTGCCGAGGTCATCCTTGACCCAGATCGACATATCGACTCGTGTCCGAGTGTTGCCCCAGTTGCCCAACACCTCGGCCCGTGATGCCCCGGGGCTCGCCGCCACCCATCCAGTCACAGCGTCCCATGCCCCGAGATCGACGCGCCGCCACATCTGGTACGAGTTGAAATCCGAAGCAGTGGGACAGGTGAACCGAACGACGAGACGGCCGTGCGAATCCTCGGGCTTGAAGCTGGTGACGTTGCAGTCGCCCGGTGGGGTCGTGTCCGGGTTGGGCTTGGTCGTCACCGCCTTCGTGACCCACGCCGAGACAGCACCTCGGGTGTCCTTGGTGCGCACACTGATGTCGTAGTTCGTCGATGCCGCCAGACCGCTCCAGGTGTACGCCGTCGCTGTCGTGCTCGTGACCGAACCGCCCTCGCGCAGAACCTCGTACGTGCTGAAGTCGGTGATCCCGGTCACTCCGGCCCAGTCCAACGTCAGCTGGGTGTGGCTCGGTGCCGACCCGACCACACTGGTGGGCGCCGGCGGCGCAGCGTTGTCGGTCACGACGGTGACCTTGGTCTCGGCAGAGAGCAGACCTTTGGAGTCCTTGACCTTCACTCCTGCTGTCACCGTCTGGTTCTCGACCAGGCTGCCGAAGACGTAACTGGTCCCCGTCGTCCAGGCGAGGTGCGCCCCGTTCTTCAACACCTCGTAGGGCTCGGTGGCGTGCTTGTCAGCGATCGTCGTCGCCGTCCAGGTCAACGTGAAACTGGTGACGCCGGGGTTGGGCGTCTGAACTACCGGTGCAGGCGGAGCGTCATTGGCGGTGACTACGCGTACCATGGCCCTTGTCCGATCGCGTTGACACCGGCGATGCGGTAGTTGTACACGGTGTTCTCCAGCCGTCCGGTGTGCGTGTACGTGCCGGGATCACCACCGATCGCCGGCGAGATCGTGTTCCCGGGCCAGACCGGCGGATCAGTGGTGGTCCACTCGATCTTCACCGATGTGACGGCGGCCGACGCCGGCCACTTGTTCCACTTGATGACAACTTCGGTGCCCTTGGTCGACGTGGCCGTGACGCCAGTCGCTGCGACGGGTGGCCCAGCGGTGACGTGGAACGTCTCGAACCACAGGTCACCGGACGAGACCGCTGTGAACGACGGATCGAGGATGCTGACGGGGTCGACATCGCCCATGTAGACGTGAGCCGGAGCACCGACCTCCACGTCCGTCGACACCACATAGGAGTACGCCGGGTGGGTGTGATCGAGCGGCGAGTAGTTGCTGTCGTGCAAGTGGTCGATGTTGGCGAACGAGTCATCAGCTTCATCAGGAGTGAGGTACTGCGGGTGCGGGTCCTCGGCCTCGACGTGCAGCTGCATCGTGCCCATCGGTTCGTAGTCACCGGTGTGTTCATGATCCCGCTGGGCGTACATGGTGTCGGCCTCTGCCGGCACCATGTACTGGGGATGGGGCTCCACCGCACCGGGACGGAGCAGTAGTTCCTCCGCGGACGGACGGAACTTCTCCTCGTGCCGGACCACCTCTCCGAACGGCTCGTAGAGATCTGCATGTTCATGGAGGATGTTCGACCACCAACCATCACCCTCCACCTGGGTGATGTACCCGGCCGCCTGGTGAGGATCCATCGGATCCTGGACGTGCTGGTCGATCTTGGTCGTCACGTACGTCTCGGCCGAGAACGGAATCCACTGATACACAAAGCCGTAGGAAGCGGAACCGGGGTACGGCCCGGCCATCCACACAGTGCCGTTGTAATGAGCCTGATCACCACCGGCCAGAATGACGAACTCGGCCGCCTTGAACGCCGGCCCGATGTAGAGCCCGTCGCCCTCGGTGGGGCTGGCCTTGAGGTCGGCCAGCGTCGGGTAGGGGCCGCCCTTCAGATACTTGGAGACGTTGGCCCCGTCAACAGCGATGATCCAGTCACCGCTGGCGACGATCACGTACTCGTCCACACCGATCTCGTACCGGCCGGAGGCATCGGTGTCGAGGAACCCGACCTCATCAGTGGCGTTGGCGACCCAGTACATGCCGTTGCGCAGTGCCGTAGCCTGAGGACCGGGTTGAGGGAGTGTGTTGGCATCTCCCTCAATCCACGTCGTCGGGTTGTAGAGGCCCTGGAACCACAGGTCACCGAGCAGAGCTTCCATCTCCTCCGACGTGGCGAAGGCGGAGGCGTGGAGCCCGTCGAGCATGTCGGCGTTGAGCTTGTCGACCAGAGTCTCGGACGAGACTGTGAACGGTGCCGTGCCGGTGGTCTGGGTGAGGGTCAGCCGCGAGAACGTCGGTGTCGCTGCGGTGTGAATGTTCTGCGGCAAGGAGAGCGTATGGGCGATGCCTTCGCCCGACACCGCACCGGTGGTGTTGATCTGATTGGTCGTTCCCTTGACGGTCGCCACGTAGTCACCCAAAGTGTGGGTGCCGAGTGTGATGGCGTTCGACGCCGGGACCGTGGCAACGCTGATGGTGCCGTTGCCGAGATCGGTGAACGTCTGGGCCCCCGAACCGGTCACCGCCCCTGTGAGCGAGACGGTGATCACAGGGGCGGGCTTGGCGGTGATGTAGGACCACGCCAGGTTGCCCTTTAACACACCGCTGGTGACAGTGAGGTCGCCGGCGACGGACAGCGAGCCGGTCATCGCGTCGCCGGTCACGTTCACGAACGCCGCTGTCTGTGCGGTGCTCACCGGCTTGTTGACATCAGAGGTGTTGTCGACGTTGTTCAGCGCGAGCATCGTCTTCGTCTGCGCCACCGTGAGATCAATGGGGTCAGCCGGCGAGCCGGTGTTGTTGCCCTTCAGGGTGTTGGACCCCATGTTGGCGAGCAGCGCGTTGGTGATGCCGTCGTTGGCGAGGGCGAAGGTGCGGTTCGCCGAGAGATCGCCGCCGCCGGTGATCGGCGCCGTCGTCGTGATGGTGGTGGTCAGTGGCACCTTGGTGTCCACATAGGCCTTGTGTGCAGCATCGGTCGTCGCCGTCGGGTTGGCCGCCGGCAGAGTCAATGTCGCTGTCGACGTACCTCCGGGGAATGTCAGCTTCCCCGCACTGTCAGCTCGGAGCAACACCGCGCCGGCGCTCGACTGCACCTGGAGGGCGTCGGCGGTCTGGCTCGCTGCCAACCGCGCCGCGATGCCAATTCGGGTGGCGGCCTCGACCTTGACACCGAACTGGGCGTCGGCGGTGAGGTCATAGCTCGCCACGGTGAGCCGGCCGGCGGTGAGCTGCCAGTGCCCGGAGAGAGCGTGGAAGAACGAACCGTCAGCCGGGTTCGAGCGCGAGCCCAGGATCAACGGCTTCGGTGCGCCGGCCTGATCGGTGATGTACAGGCTGCCGCCTGAGGAACTCGTCGCCTGCAACGTGATCTGTGTGCCCGACTGCTCGTTGATCAGGAGCAGTCCGTACTTGCCGTAGCCGGCGGAGTCGTTGGAGCGCAACGTAACCTGGCCGCTGGCGTCCTGAGTGAGCCGAGTACTTCCGCCCATCGCCGATGCTGACGACCAGACACCGAGCTGACCAGCAACGCCGGCGCCGGTCATCTTCGTGTTCAGTGCCGTCTGAGTGGCCGTCGAGATCGGCTTGTTGGCATCACTGGTGTTGTCGACATTGCCGAGCCCGACGTCGGCCTTGGTGTAGGCGAGCATCGTCTTGGTCTGGGCCACGGTGAGGTCGAGCGGATCGGCAACACCGGCGGTGTTGTTCCCCTTGAACGTGTTCGCCGGCATGTTGGCGAGGAAGGCATTGGTCACACCGTCGGTGTTGAGAGACAGCATGCGGTCGGCTGAGAGGTCACCGCCGCCGGCCAGTGGAGCGCTGGTGCTGATCAATCGAGCCTGCGAGACCCCGCCGGTGGCGGGGGTGGACCAGCCGGTGACGAAATCGCCGGCGCCGGTCTTGGTCACGACCTGGCCGGGGCTACCTCCAGCTGGGACGCCGGGCCCGGTGGGCCCGGTCGCACCGGTCGCGCCCGTGTCGCCTTTGGCGCCCTTGTCGCCTGGAGGGCCGGAAGGGATCGTGATCCAGTTGTTGCCGACCTTGGCTTTGAGCGCGCCGGTCATGATCAGTGAACGTGGTCGAGCATGGCGCAGCGGGAGTTGATGAGGTCCATCTCCACCTCCTGCAGCCGGTCACGGAGCACGGAGATCACCACCTCCTGCTGGTGGATCGTCCGGCGGAGAGCGTCCTCCATGGTCGAGCCCTCTACGGGTGCATCTGCTTCGTCTGCCATTCCTCCTCCAGGGTCGAGATCCGATGTTCGAGAGACTTGCACGCTGCCAACGCTACGACCGACAGGATGTCGTAGGAGATTGTCTCGGGCTCGCCCTCGGCATTCTTGCCGACGAGTTCGGGAAAGACCTCGGCCACCTCTTCCGCGATCAGACCGAGTCGGCGAGGTGATGGAGGACGCTTACCGAAACGCTTCAGCTTCCGCGCCGTCATGTTCCTCTCGTCACCGTCGATGATCTCTCCTGGGTCATCCGGGTCCGGCATCTCGATGTCGGGATCGGGGTCGATGGGGATGTACGACACCGGACGGAGACGCAGAGCCCGCACGGCGAGATCGTCAGCCACATCCTGGATCTCGCGCTTCACCCTGGCCGACGACAACAGCCGGAAGATGCGACCGTCGGCGAAGACGCGCAGCGTGGTCTGCCCTGAGTCACCGTTCTCGTACATCGCCCGCCAGTAGAACTTGTTGTTGTCGACGTAGCACCCGCCGTCCATCTCCATGTAGCCGGTGGAGCGGATGTTGCCCGAGACCACACCGCCGGTGGTGGCGTAGTAGGCCGTCGAGTGACGGGTGTTGTTGTGGTCCGACGGCGTGTAGGTGGACGGCTCGCCCGTGATCTGCGACCACGTGTGGTTGTGCGTGGTCGGGGCGTAACCGTGGGTGTGCGTCGACAACGAGAACGACGGCTCACCGCTGATGTCGGCCCAGGCATGACCGTGGGCGGCCGGAGTGAACGACGTTGGCTTGCTACTGATCTCCGACCACGTGTGGCCGTGGGTCGAGGGAGCGAACGTCGTCGGCTTGCCGGTGATCTGCGTCCACGGGACGGTCGAACCGGCGGCGATGTTGCCGATGTCTCCTTTGTCGCCCTTCGGGCCCTGCGGTCCCGCTGGGCCAGAGGGGCCAGTGGGACCGACCAATCCCTGTGCTCCCTGCACCCCGGGAGCACCCTGAGGACCGGTGGCGCCAGGACCGATCCGCTCGATGCGAAGCCAGGTGTAGTTGGTATCGCAGTTGATCGAAGCGGTGTGACCGTTGGTGAACCGCAGGGAGATCTGATCGTTGACAGCCAATTGCAAACTGCCGCAGACGGCGATCGGCACAGAGGTGCCGCTGGTCGGGTACATCACACCGGTCTGGATGCGGGGCGTACATTCAGCGCCGTTGCGCCAGATCGCCGTCTGATCGCGGTGGTTGGCAGCTGTGGTGTACGAGATGAAGACGCACCCCATGATGAGATACCGACCAGCGTTGGTACAGGTGGCGGTCGACCCAGCGATGGTGAAGTTGGCATCGTTGATCGTCGGTGTACCTAGGTTGACTGCGGTGGTTGCGGCAGTCACCATCGATGTCGCCACGCCGGGAACATGCAGACCATACGGCACGTCCAACGTCCCGCTCCCTGCTGGTCCCTGCGCTCCAGTGGACCCTGTCGCTCCCGGTGCGCCTGTCGGCCCAGCCGGTCCCTGCGGCCCGTCCGGTCCCGGCACTCCTTGTGCTCCCATCGGTCCCTGGATACCGACATCGCCCGGGTCACCCTTCACCCCTTGCGGACCGACGACGCCTTGCGGACCCTCGGGCCCGATCTCACCCTGGACTCCCTGGACTCCCTGCGGGCCAGTCTCTCCCTGGTCACCTTGGCTGCCCTGCAAGCCGGGCTCACCCTGCGCTCCGGCCACTCCAGCAGGCCCAGCGGGACCGACCGCGCCTGTCGGTCCCTGCGGTCCAGCGACACCCTGCAATCCGGTCGGACCGCGAGGTCCGGTCGCGCCAGGCCCGACACGCTCGACCCGCAGCCAGGTGTGTTGCGTGCTGATCGCCTGGGTCGCACCAGAGAGTTGTGTCCCCCAAATGGACAACGTGTCACCGACGACGAGATCAATGGTGCCAACAGCGACAACGGGAGCCATCAAGGTGCTGGCCGGTCCCGCAATACCGGTGACAATCGACGGGACCATCTCGGCCCCGTTCTTCTTGACCCTGATGCTCTCTCGCCAGCTTGCCGCTGGGGTGATGGCGAAATACAACTGAGCCATGACGAGGAACCGGCCAGCGTTGGTACAGGTGGCCGTGGTTCCGGCAACGGTGAAGTCACCGTCGTTCCACGTCGGTGTCCCGAGGTTGAGTACCGTCTCGACGTTGTTGGTGGGCGAGGTCGCTGCGGCGACCACTCCCAGGCCCATAGGCGTCTGCGCTGTACCACTACCAGCCGGACCCTGCTGACCTTCAGGACCAGCCTCCCCTGCTGGTCCGGTCAGACCGAGCGGACCCTCCTCACCCTGAGGCCCGACCGGTCCTTGCAATCCGGTGGGACCGGCGGGTCCGGTCTGTCCCGGACCGACGCGCTCGATCCGCAGCCCGCAGTTGGCTGCGGTCGTGGTCGCAGCCTGAGCAGCGTTGGAATAGATCCGCAGTTCAAGATAATCACCAGCGTTGAGGTTGATGACAGCCGAACACTGCATCAGGAGATGCGTGTTGTTAGCGATGTAGTGGTGCCCTACGTATATCGCAGGAGAGACATCAACACCATTGACGATGATCCCGACAGCGACTCGACAGTTGATCGTGAAGGAAGAAGCGTGAGTAGCCGTACCATGGACGAAGTACCGACCAGATGACGTACACGTTGCCCTCGTACCAGCAACAGTGAAATTTCCGTCGTTCCACTGCGGCGTTCCTAACGGGAGAGCGGCCCACGTGGCGAGGTTGCCAAGCGTCGCTGTCGTGGTAGTGACACAAAGTCCTCGCGGTGTCTGCGCCGTACCCGATCCCGCTGGACCCTGCGGACCTGCCGGCCCAGGGACACCGGCCGGACCCTCAGGACCGATAGGACCGGTGTTGCCTTGCGTTCCCTGGATCCCCTGCACACCACGAGGACCGGTGGCACCGGTGGCACCCGGCCCGAGCCGCTCGATCTGGATGCGGTTCGCGGTCGCCGTACCAAGAGCTACGGATGAGCCCGAGTCCTGATACACGTCCATGATGACCTTGTCGCCTGCGACCAAGTTGAGGATGCACACCACATGGACACCGCAGCTGATCTTGCTGGCGGGATTGGCGTAACCGGATTGCATCGGACCAATCGGCTCAACACCATTGACGCGGAACCGGCCGATGATTCTCATTGCCGCTGCTGGAGTAACGTTGATGAAGACGTTGCCCATGACGAGATACCGACCCGTCGCTGGGCAGATGCACTCGGTGGCCGAGTACGTCCAGCCTGCGTCATTCCACAACGGTGAAGCGGCAAGTGGGATCGTCGTCCAAGCACCGCTAGTAATCGTGGCCAGAGCAGTGGCTTGGATAGCCATTCCTCGCGGTGTCTGATCAACCCCAGTGCCTGGCGGACCCTGGTCGCCCTGCGGACCGATAGGCCCGTCAGGTCCCTGGATCCCGGGGATGCCCTGGGGGCCAGTATCCCCCTGCGGACCCTTCATCGCGCCGGCGTCGACCCACTTCGAGACATTGTCGTTGGGCAGCGGCCCTTGGAACACCCAGACGTGCTGGGTGTCATTGGCGACGTACGAGTCACCGATGGCCGGGACGGGAACAGTGGTCAGTGCTGTTGAATCAGCCACCGTCCCGACGACGAGTGTGGGCGTACCGGCGGGACCGGTCGCGCCGTCCGCTCCTGTTGCCCCTGTCGGTCCAACGTCACCCTGTGGACCGGGGCTGCCCTGCGGACCTGGCGGCCCAACGTCACCGACTGCTCCATCCATGCCGGCCGGACCCTGGGGCCCGGGCGGACCAGGGATGGCCTCGATCTCGACCCAGGTGCCCGGGCCGGTCTTCGCCTTCAGAACTCCCATCGCAACCTCAGAGTTGGTAGGCCCAAATGCGGGCGTTGTTCGCTTCCTTCGAGGTCACCGTCGCGGTGGCCCACGACACGAAGCTCACCGTCAACGTGCCTTGGATCACCGGCGTGTACCACTGCGTCAACTCTGCACTCACATACCCGCCTGCCGCCACCGTCGATTGATAGAAGTACCAACCATCTTGGGAGGGATCCCTGGTGGTGATGCCAGAGAGCCGGATGCCGAAGTTGCACGCTCCGGTGCCTCCGGTGGCATTGAGCGCACAGAACGCACAGATGATCACCGGACGTCCGGCGATCACCGACAGTGACGCCTGCATCAACGCTGTGCCGGTCGATGCGGTGTTCGTGATGGTGTTGACGCCGAGCTTGGTCGCTTCAGCAACGACCGGAGTACGCGCTGACGGCGCCGGCGCATCACTGTCGTACCACAGCTCGATGTTCGGATCGGCGGGCTCGCTGGGCCCGACCCACACCTCGTCCGTCCCACCACCGCTGAGCTTGCCGTCCACGTACTGCATGGTCGCCGCCTCCAGCGGCGCCTGCGGGTCGCGGGGCAGGACAACCGGGACGAGGAACTTCTTAGTCACGCCAACACGACCGCCCGGTACTCGGCAGCGGCGGGAGCGGTGGTGAAGCGCAACGTCGCTGTGGTGGTCGAGGTGTGCTCGATATCGCACTCGACCACATCGAACGGAGACGCCTTGCGGTACACCTGGACGATGCAGTCGAGCGTGTTGAGGTTGTGGGTGATCACCTGGCTGGTAGCCCCGCCGACATCGACGGCGTAACGCTTCGCCGCGTTCGCGTAGGTGCTGAGCGCCGAGGCCAGCTTGAGCGGCGTGATCGCTCGCGTGTCATCGGTCCCGGTCGTCACCTCGGCCTGGGTCGCGACTTCGATCGCACCGACAGCTGACTCTGTCGCCGCACTGATGGCGATGGTGAGGTTGCCGGTGAGGGCTCCGCCGCCGGTCAACGGAGCTGTGGTCGAGATCGTGCGTGACGTGAGCACGCGATCGGCGAGCCCGGCCGGCGTCACCGCCACCGTAGCCAGCGACTGTGCTGTGGCCTCGGCTGTGGTGGCGAGCCGCGCTGCGCCGACGACGGTGGTCGAGGCGGCGAGGATCGAGATCACCCGATCGGCGGACAGATCCTGGGCGGTGTGCACACCGCCGATGGCGATGGGGGCGGTACCGGTGAGGGTGCGGGTCGGGGGGACCGAACCCCCGGTGCCGCCGAACTGAGCCCACGGCAGGTTGGTCGAGCCAACGGTGATCGGTGCGTTGGCAGTACAGGTCCAGCCGGTGTCGGACTGGAGCGTGCCCTCTGAGACCCAGGTGGCGGCGTTGAGCAGCTCGGGCCCGGAGTCGGCGTCGGTGGTTCTCGTCCATGCCCCGGCGGCAACGAGGTAGAGGCCGTTCTCGGTCTGGTTGGTCTGGTTCTTGACGAGCACCCGGTCGCCGGCGATGACGCTCACACCGTCGATGGTCTGCGGCGCCGACAACGTGATGTTCGCCGTGGTCGCCGCTCGCGCCGAGGGGGACTTCCATGCCACACCAGAGACGAGGTTGTCGACGTAGTCCTTGTTCGCTCCCTCGTTGCCGGAGGTCGGTGTGGCGACACCGACGAGCCGTTGGTTGTTGAAGTTCATGACGCCGGTCGGTGCGGCGTAGAGGTTCAGCGGGATCCCTGAGTGGGCAGCGGCGTCGTGGGTCGGGGTGCCGTGGGTGTGATCGGAGCGCGCCAGTGTCGCTGCCGAGCCATTGACCGCCGCGAGCCCGAACGTCGTCGTCGCCGTCGGGTTGGCGAAGGCGGGCATCCCGTGCTTATGGTCCTCACGAGCGAAGTTGGTGCTGACACCGACAACACCGGTGTCACCGACAGCTTGAGTCGTCACTGATCCGGCTGGCACTGCTCCTGCTGCCGCCTTGGCGGCGATCCACTGCGACCCGTCCCACCAGTAGAGGGTGTTGTCACTGGTGTTGCCGTAGACCTGGAACTTGGACGGCGACGACGGGGCAGCGGCGAGGTTGTGCATCACGCCGTTCTGGAGTTCGTTCTTCGCCAGGTCGATGGGCGCCGCCATCGAGATGGCAGTGAGGAACTTCTTGGCCATGATCCCTCCTCAGGAGCAGTACGCCTTGCCTGCCGTGGCGGCGCTGAAGGACAACGTCAGCTGATTGACGCTGTCATGGACGATGTCACCTTCGATGTCATCTCCGGCGCTGTCCTCGGCGTGGACGTTGGGGTAGTAGCCGAGGTTGTGCGGGATGATCCAGTCGGATGCCGGAGTCGCCTGAGTGTGGACGTAGGAGCCCGCACCTCCACCTCCGGACACTGTTGGTTCATCGGTGTCGTACCACAACTCTTGTGCTCCTGGTGGGGCTCCGGGGCCGACCCACACCTCGTCACCGCCGCCACCTCCGGCACCGCCACCGCCGGTGAGGTACCACCGCAGGAGCGTCATCGGGTTGCCGCCGTCATAGAAGACGATCACCGTGTCGCCGGGGTTGAGCACCGGCAGGTCAGCCACGCTCGCCCAGTTGGGGAGGAACGGACGCGCTTCGATCGCAGCGTCACCGTAGAGCGCCGGCACAACGACGGTGGCTACTCCCGTCGCCTGGTTGTACTGGCGGATGGTGGCGATGTGGATGCCGGCGGTGGAAGCGGAGGTGATGCTCACAGCTCGATTCTCCACTGACGGTCAGCCCGCCACTCCTTGCCGATCAGCACGGTCGAAGGTCGCCGCACGATCTGCGTCGGGATGTAACCCGGAATGGTCCCCTCCTGCCGGCACAACTCCAGTGTCATCGTGTGGTTGTCGTTCTTCGGCACGAAGGTGTGCTTCGAGGTGCTGATGTACCAGTACTCCGGCGTGCGTTCGTTGTCGACGACGATGCACTCGCCGGCGCTGCACCCCATGACTCCAGCCGCATCGAGTGTGGCTCGTGTGACGAACCGCCCGATCGATTCATGTCGTCGAGCTTCCCGCAGCGCCGTCCCGAGCGATCGCACGACGATCCCGGGGCTCCTTGAGATCGCACTGACACCGCCGGTCACCTCGAACGAAGCGCCCAGCTGGTCGACTCCGTAGTACCGAAACGTCTCCCCGCCGATCGGTGTCCTGGAGGCCACCTGTGAGAACCGCATCGCCTCCGCGCCCGGGCCGGTGGTCCCTGGACGATGGAACTGATGGGTGAGGTTGGAGCCCTTCGCCCGGCGGGTCTCGTTGATCACGTCCTTGAGCTTGATGGTCGTGGTGGTCGCCGTGAGCGAGAGCCCGTTGAGCATGGCGAGGTTCCTCATCGCCTCCCAGTCGGACTCGTCGGATTGGGAGAAGCTGGCCATCGGGTTGGGGAGCTTGTCCATCTCCAGCCCGAGCCCATAGGAGGAGATGATGTCACTGGCGATGAAGAAGGCTCGCTTGTCCCGCCACACCCGGGGCTTGCCACTGCGCATGATCGAGGAAGCCGACAGGACGAAGATCTCTTCCGAAGATTCAGCGGTCCTGGCGCGGGTCTCGACCGTCGTGTCGACGTAGCCGTAGAACGTCATGATGGCGCTGCCGGCGAGGATCTCGACCGCCGCCGGCGGGCCGACGTCTTTCGCCTCCACGTTGCCCAGATCGAGCTGTGACACGATCCCCCGGCCGTAGTTGCTGCCGAAGGAGAGCGTGGCGAGATCGTGCATGCCCTCGGCTTCTTCGATGACGACCTTGTCCGGGAAGACTTCGATCGGCTTCGAGCCGCCGTAGATATGCATCGTGATCTTCACGTCACGCGCACCAACGGGACGTAGACAGTGGCACCGGGCTCCAGGTTGACAACATCAGTGATGCGCGGGTTCAGGTCACCGATGCGCCAGTACTCCTCCGGGGTCCCATACTCCTGCCACGCCATGATGTCGAGCCAGGCACCTTGGACGATCATCCTCGGTGCGTACGGCTGACGGTCCCAGATGACCGTGCGCCGCATCGCAAACTCGACCATCCCCTGGTCCTTGTGCGGCATCCAGACCGACTGAGCGTTGGTGTCGTAGCGGCCCATCAGTAGTACCTCATGGTGGACGAAGTCGATGACGTGGCTGAACTAGCCGCCGTCGTGCCGGGTGGAGGCACGGTGGTGTCGGCCGCACCGGTACTGCCGGTGGTGGTCACGTACGACGCCGTGCCCATGTTCGTGATCTCCAGACCCATCTCCACCTTCATCTGCGTCGGCACGAGGTCGGCGGTGAACTTGAGGTAGGTGAAGATCAAGCTGTTCAACCGCAGGACATTGACGGCCAGGTTCTGGTTGAAGACGATGGCGAAGGAGTTGAAGAAGACCTTCGACCCGGTGACCACTGCGTCGAGCATCACACCGGTGAGATGGTTCAGTGAGCCCGGTAGCACAGGACCGGTGCCCGGGGACTCGTCGTCCTCCGGTAGAGGTTCTCCACCGGTCAACAACGATGCATCACCGCCAGACATGAGCACGAAGAGATCGAACAGATCGCACTGCACACCGAGGTTCTTCCACTTCGACTCGCCGGCGCGGCCCGGCAGGTTGGCCGTTGCCCGGGCGACTTCGTTCGTCCGATCGAAGAACAGCTCCAGGTTGGTGTTCGCCAACCCCACCCCTGGAGTAGGCAGGTTGCCCCCGGGGATCTGCTGATCGGGGGCATCCTGCGCCATCATCTGCACCGTGATCGGCAGAGCCGCCGGGTTGAACTGGAAGACCAAGGAGTTCTTCCAGTCGATCTGACGCCAAGCTGCGGCGGCGAGAGAGGCAGCTCGGGAGGGATAGCTCGCCGGCCTGTCCGTTCCCGGGCCCGTTCCTGGCGTCGGTGCTCCGCCAGGAGTCGTGGCGCTCGACTTCTTGTACCCGTAGAGATACCCGTGCCGGAGGAGCATCCCGTTGTAGAGACCTTGCCGCGGACGCGGCGGGATGTTCGAGTACGACTTCCAGTTCGGGTAGCTGTACTTGTACGTCGATGACATCAGTCCCTCCTACTTGCCCGGCAACACCACGATCACCGCCTCGACTTGATCATCGAACTTGAGCCTGAGATAGGGTGTCGCGTCGTCAACGTCATTGACCATGGCGTCGCACTCGACCCCCTTGCCGCGCAGAGAACCGAGTACGACACCGGTGAGAAGTGCATGGTCATTGTCCTCGAACTGGTTCATGACGCCTTCCGCCTCTTAATCGGCGTCACCTTCGTTGTGTGCTCGGCGTCGAGGAAGAAGCTCACGTCGAGCGTCTCCCAGTACGTCGCCCGCCACCAGTCACCGTCGTGCCGTTCGGCGAGCGCCGCCTCGTACCACGCCGGCTTGTCGTAGATGCGGGGGGAGATCCGCTGCCCGGTGATCCGGGACACCTTGTCGCGGGTGACGGTCCCACAGACGAGGCAACGCTGAAACAGGTAACTGCCGAAGGAGGGCCGTGGCGCTCCGAGCGGGGGCTCGATCGGCTCCAGTACGTGCCGTCGGGAGGAGACGCAGCGGGCCGCCTCGACGATCGCTTCCTGCAGCGCTTCACGGGTGAGTTTGGGGTGGCTGGTGGGCATCATGAACCTCGCTTGGTGGATATCTCAGCCATAACGTTGCTGAGTACTGGGCGAACAGCCTCACCCAGAGCTTGGGCATCGTATTGCACGTTGCCGGTCGAGGAGATAGTCACAGCAATGTTGACGTTGGCGTTGCCTCCCATGCCCATGATCGGAGTCGGCACGGTCATCCCCGGGTTGAACACTGCGTCACCGACGCCCGCCGCTGACGCCAGCCGGCGCGCCTCGATGATGTCGTTCGGGTTCACACCACTGGCGGTACTCCAGGCGTCGAGCCCCTGCGAGTCGTAGATCTGCCGAGCTGCACGAGCATTGACGTTGGGGTCGAACAGCTCGTCGTACGGCCGGTTCTCGTCGATGCCCAGAGCCCGCGCCCGGTCCGGTCCCATCCCACCGAGCATGTTGATCTGCCACAGCCCGTAGGAGTCGTCGGGCGGGACCGGGTTGTGGGCGTTGGGGTCCCACTGCGACTCACGCTTGGCGATCGCAATCATGTTGTAGAGCAGGTCGCCGTGGAACCCGGCCACGTTGGCGGCGATCTTGGCCACCGCCATGCCCTTCTGGTCCATGTCGCCGGGCCACGTGCCCGACCATGGAGTGCCGGGGGCTCCGCCCGGAGAGGTGGTGGCAGAAGGAGCGGCGCCAACCATGCCGCCAGGAGCTGACGACGCTGCCGCTGCCGCTGAGATGGAGTAGTTGATGCC
>JALDXR010000227.1:0-6061 GCA_032154865.1 Nocardioidaceae bacterium | reverse complement strand
GGGGACCGGCCGGTCCTCGGGTCGTGGCGGCGGCGCCTCGCGACCGAGCAGCGGACCCAGCGCGGAAGCCGTCTCGGCCATCACGGTCGCGGCTCGGGCGCGGGACCGGCCGTGGATCCCCTCGACGACCCGGACGCTCGACGTCCCCAACGCGACTCCGGTCACCCGCCCGGTCAGCAACTCCACGTTGGCCGCCCCGCGGGCGATCGTGGCCGGGTCCCGGACCGAGACCGGAACCGGTCCGACCGTCAGCGCCGCGTGTTCGATCGAACGCCCGATCGCGGTCGCCAGCGCGAACGCGTCCCACGTCGGTCCCTCGCCGATCCAGAGCTCTCGGTAGCCGAGCCGATCGGCGACCGCCGCGATGTCGAGCACCTCCGTCGGGGGCCGGTCGTCCTCGCGCGCCGCCACGACCACACTGAGATCCATGACGTGCCGGTCTACCACAGGCGCCGACGGCCCGGAGCGGCGTTCGTGCCACCGCCACACGCCCCGCTCGCCGGGCTGCGGGGACTGTAGAGCCTCGCCACTAGGCTGATCGGCATGCCAGGCGAGTCGCGACGCCCTGCGTGGCGCCGAGTGGCCGCCGGCCTGATCGGCATGCTCGGGGCCGGTCTGGCGACCGGGTTCGTGTCGCCGGCCGGCGCGACCGTCGGCGCGGCCGGGACCGCCGCCGACCAGACGCCGGTCATCGTGATCGGCGTCTCGGACCTGCGCTGGACCGACATCGAGCCCCGGGTCACTCCGACCCTGTGGCGGCTCGTCAGCAGCAGCGCGGTCGGCTCGGTCTCGGTGCGCACCGTGCGGCCCGTCACCTGCCCGATCGATGGCTGGCTGTCCCTGTCCGCCGGCAGCGAGGCCACGTCCACCGAGGTCGAGGGTGACCGGGACTTCCTGAACCCGGGACAGGTCGGGTCCGGCGAGCTCCCGTCCTGCGGCCTGCTGCCCGACGTCACCACGAGCACCGACGGCTCCTACGAGGTCGCCGGATGGGACGACTTCGTCCAGCTCCAGGATGAGACCACCGGCGCGTACGGCACGCTCGGGACGCTTGGTGACCTGCTCAACGCGTCCGACGTGTGTGCGACCGCGATCGGACCGGGGGCCGCCGTGGCCCTGGCCGATCTCGACGGTCGGGGCAGCTCGTACGCCTTCAGCCTCACCAAGGAAGCCCAGCGGGCCTGTCCGGTCACCATCATCGACGCCGGCAGCACCAACGAGAGCTCGGTGCTTCGGCCCAGCTCGCTGGCGGAGTTCGACGCGCTGGTGAAGCAGGTGATCGCGGCCGCCGATCCCGGGACGCACATCCTGATCAGCGGGGTCGCCGACCCGACCGCCTCGCCGCCACCACTGCAGGTGGCGATGGAGCATGTCAAGGGCTTCCACCGGCCGGCCTGGCTCAGCTCGAGCTCCACCCGGCACGAGGGCCTGGTCCAGCTGACCGACATCGTGCCGACCGTGCTCCAGCTGGTGAACGCTCAGTACGACCAGTTCGACGCGAAGCCGTGGCAGTCCGACAACGTACGCAAGATGTCGGTGACCGACACGGTCGAGGACCGACGCGACTTCGACCAGATCGCCGAGGTGATCCCGGACGAGGGGCCGGTCTTCGGCGCCTGGATCGCCGCGGTGCCGATCTCGATCCTGCTCGGAAGCCTGATCGCCCTGCTCGCAAAACGCCACGGCGTGCGATGGGCGCAGCATCCGCTGTTCAACCGGATCGGGATCGGGGCCGCGCTGTTCGTCGGTGCGATCCCGACCGCGCTCTACCTCGTCACCGCGGTCCGCTGGTGGCGCTGGGAGCATCCGGCGCTCGTCCTCGGCACCGTGACAGTGATCGCGGCGATAGCGATCGCCCTCGCGTCCGCGGTCGCCCGGATCCCGCATCCGTGGCGGTTCGTCACGGTTCAATGCGCCATCACCTACGGCGCGTTGACCTTCGACGGACTCAACGGGACCAAGCTGCAGCTCGGCAGCCTGCTCGCGGCCGGCCAGGTGTACGGGGGCCGCTTCTACGGCTTCGGCAACGTCACCTTCACGGTGTACGCCACGGCGACACTGCTGATCGCGGCGGCCGCCGCCCAGATGCTGCTGCGTCGGGGCCGGCAGAATCTCGCGGTCGGGGCGACGATCGTGATCGGCGGGCTCGCCGTCCTGGTCGACGGCTGGCCGACCTTCGGCGCCGACTTCGGCGGCATCCTGGCGCTGGTGCCCGGAGTCGTCTTGATGATCCTCCTGACCGCCGGCGTGAAGATGACCTGGCGGCGGATCGCCGTCGTCGGCGTCACCGGCGTCGTGGTCGTCGCGATCGTGGCCTGGCTCGACTACCTTCGACCGGCCGACAGCCGCTCCCACATGGGCGCGTTCGTGGCCCGGGTCATCGACGGCGAGGCCGACGAGGTCCTGAGGAACAAGATCGACGCGCTCGTCACCAGCCTCACGACCCCCTTGGGCTGGCTCGAGATCATCGGCTTCGCCGTCGCAGTAGCCATGGTCTTCTGGCCCGAGGCCTTCCGGGTGCCTGAGCTGAGCCGGGTCTTCGAGGAGTGGCCGACGCTACGGCACGCGTTGCTCTCGCTCGCGGTGACCTTCGCGGTCGGGACGCTGGTCAACGACTCCGGTGCGTTGATCGCCGGGCTCGGCGTACTCACGACGGCACCACTCATGATCGCGACCTGCGCCTGGTGGGCGATCCGGACGGCTCCCACCGCACCCAAGCCCAAGACCACGGCGACGCCAAGCGTAAGACAGAACACCGCATGACGATTCTGAAGCGTTGGCAGGGCACGCTGCTCGGCGCAGCCGCGCTGATCACCGTGCTCACGATCGTGGCCCGGCTGACCGGCTTCGGCCGCAACCTGGTCTTCGCTCGTACGGTCGGCGCGACCTGCCTGAACAGCACCTACCAGACCGTCAACACGGTCCCGAACATCCTCTACGAGATCGTCGCCGGCGGCGCGCTCGCGAGCCTGGTCGTTCCGCTGCTGGCTCGGGCCGTCACGCGCGGCGACGGTGTCCATATCAACCGCACCGCCTCGGCGCTCCTGACCTGGACCATCCTCATCCTGACGCCGCTGGCCGTCATCGTGGCGGTGGCTGCCGAACCCATCGCCCGGTTCATGCTGGGCGACGGCACCTGCGACGGTTCGGTGGAGGTCGGCGCCTCGATGCTGCGGGTCTTCTCGCCGCAGATCGTGTTGTACGGCATCGGCATCGTGCTGACCGGCATCCTGCAGGCACATCGCCGGTTCGGCGGGCCCGCCCTGGCGCCGTTGCTGTCCAGTCTCGTCGTGATCGGCGCCTACCTGACCTACGCCGTCGCTGCTCCGCGCGGGACCGACATCGCGACCCTGACCAAGGGACAGGAGCTGATCCTCTCGGTCGGGACGACCCTCGGCGTCGTGGCGCTCAGCCTGAGCCTGCTGGTCCCGCTGTCCCGGCTGAACCTGCGGCTGCGGCCCACGTTGGGGTTCCCCGAAGGCGTCGCGCCGCATGTACGGGCGCTGGCGGCGGCGGGCATGGCGGCGCTGGCTGCTCAGCAGGCGTCCATCGCCGTGGTGCTCCTGCTCGGCAACCAGGCATCGGACGTCGCAGTCGCGATCTACACGCAGGCGCAGACGATCTACTTCCTGCCCTGGGCCGTACTCGCCGTACCGATCGCGACCACGGTCTTCCCGCGGCTGGCCGAACGCTGGTCGGCCGGCGACCGCGACAGCTATCGCAGCCAGCTCGCCGCGAGCACCCAGCTGGTCGTCCTGGTCAGCATGGGCGCGGCCGCCGCGATGGTCGCCGCGGCCCGGCCGCTGGCGCGCGTGATCTTCCAGAACGCTCCCGGCGTCGACGCCGTAGGCGCTCTGACCGAAGGCGTGATCGGGTTCGCGGCCGGGCTCGTCGGATACAGCCTGTTCGCACTGCTGTCCCGGGCGCTCTACGCGGCCCGGACGATGGCGGCCACCGCTGTGGCCTGTGTCAGCGGCTGGGCGGCCGTGGTGATCGCCGACCTGATCCTGTCGGCGGCGATGCCCAACGACGACCGAGTACTCGCCCTGGCGCTGGGGAACAGCATCGGTATGACCGTCCTCGGCGTCGCGTTGGTGGGCGTCGTGGTCCGGACCGCCGGCGGATCGGCGGTGGCCGGGATCGGCCGGGTCGCCGCCGCCGGAGCGGTCGCTGCCCTGGTCGCCGGCTGGCTGGGCTGGCTGTTCGAGCGGGAGATCGACTCCGGCGGAGTCGCGATGGCCGTCATCCAGGGTCTGGCCGCCGCGGCGGTCGCCACCGCCATCTTCGGTGCGATCGTTGCGCTCTTGGTACGGGGCGATGTCAGCAGAAGCCTGTCGACTTTGCGAGGATCGGGAGTTCCGCCGTCGGCCACGCTGACGCGGAGTATGGATCGGGATGAGGACGTATGACGCTGCATGAGGCGAACGACCCAGGACTCGACATGGCCGGGCTTCGGATCGTCCAGGTGATCGCGACCACCACCGGCGGCACCGGAGCCCACGTCCGCATACTCGTCGAGCATCTGGCCGAGCAGGGCGCGCGGGTGACGGTGTGTGGGCCGGAGGCCACCGACCAGCAGTTTCGCTTCTCCGACGCCAACGTGCGGTTCGTGACGGCCCCGATCGGCAGCAGCCCTCATCCGCGCGACGTCCACACGCTGCGTCAGCTGCGCAGCCTGCTCCGCGGCGCCGATCTGGTCCATGCGCACAGCCTGCGGGCGGCGGCACTCGCCGGTCTCGCCACCCCCAAGTTGGTGCCACTCGTCGTCACCCGCCACAACGCCATCCTGGAGACCGGCATGACCGGCCGGGTCCAAGAGGCGCTGCAGATCTACACCGCCCGGCGGGCAACGGTGACGTTGTGTGTGTCGGGCGACCTGGTCGACGCGGTTCGCCGGGCCGGCGGCGACGACGTCCGCCGCACGTTCATCACCGCGCCCCCGATGCCGCCACCACGCCACGACCGCGACGACGTGCGGGCGATGCTGGAGGTCGGCGAACGGCCGCTGATCCTCGCCGTCGGCCGGCTGCATCCCCAGAAGGACCACCCGACCCTGATCCGGGCGGCCAGTCGGCTCGCCGATCTCGACCCCAAGCCGCTGGTGGCGATCGCCGGCGACGGGCCGCAGCATGCCGACCTGTCAGCTCTGATCTCCCAGACCCGTGCCCCGGTACGGCTGCTCGGCAACCGCGACGACGTCCCGGATCTGCTGGCGGCGGCCGATGTCCTCGCCTCGGCGAGCGAGTGGGAAGGGTGTCCGCTGGCCGTACAGGAGGGGCTGCGCGCCGGACTTCCCTTCGTCGGCACCCGAGTGGGCTCGGTCCCTGACATCGTCGCCGACGCCGGACTGCTGGTGGCACCGCACGACGCTCGGGCGCTGGCCGCCCAGCTTCGACGTGTCCTCACCGAGACGGGGTTGGCCAAGGACCTGGCCGACCGAGCCAGCCGACGTGCCGGCGAGCTGCCGGACGACGCCGAGGTCGTCGGCCAGGCGGTCGCTGCTTACGCGGACGCGATGCGGGCCCGATCCCGATGACGCGTCAGCGCGTCGCCGTCGCCGTCGTCGTGGTGTGCGTCGGGTTGATCGGTGTCGGCGCGTTTCGGCTGCTTACGGCTCCGAGCTCGGAGGCTCTCGGTCCCGCCCAGCGGGTCGTCGTCGTCGGGATCCCCGGCCTGAGCTGGGACCGGGTCGACTCCACCACGATGCCGAACCTGGACCAGCTCGCCGAGCAGTCCGCACTGGGTTCCTTGACCACCCGCGGCGCGTCCTCGTTCGCCTGCCCCCGCGACGGCTGGGTCACGATCGGCGCCGGCAACCGGGCCACGTACGGCGACGCCGAAGGCGACTGCAGCAACCAGTACAAGCCGACCCCGGCGATCCGGCCGGAGTCGGTGCTCGAGATCAACAACGAGCACAACTTCGGCGCCGAGCCCGGTCTACTCGGCCGCGAGGTGGAGTGCGTCGACACCTTCGGCACCGACGCCAGGCTCGCGGTCATCGATGCGCCGGAGGAGCGAGCCGTTCCGACCAATCCGACGACGCCCGAAGGGTGGTCGGAGA
>JALDXR010000226.1:0-6122 GCA_032154865.1 Nocardioidaceae bacterium | reverse complement strand
CGTGGGGCAAGATCGGCTTTCATGCACCCGAAAACCGCGTCGACGTCTTCTGCGTTGGTGGGTGTCGCGCGGCTGCGCGAGCTGCTCGCTTCGGGCGAGACAGTCACGCTGCTCGACGTGCGATGGTCGCTCGAGGGGCCGCCCGGCCACCAGGCCTACGCCCAAGGGCATCTGCCAGGTGCGGTGTACGTCGACCTCGACCAAGATCTGTCCGCCCCCGGTGGTGCGCGTGGCCGCCATCCGCTGCCGGACCCCGAGCGGTTCGCAGCCGCGATGCGTACCGCCGGAGTCCGTCGCTACGACCCGGTCGTGGTCTACGACCAGAACGACGGCAGCTCCGCGGCCCGCGCCTGGTGGCTGTTGCGCTACCACGGGCATGAGGACGTGCGCCTGCTCGACGGGGGGTACGAAGCATGGCGCGACGCAGGCGGCTCGGTCACATCCGAGGAGATCCAGCCGCGGGTGGGTGACTTCGTCGCCGTACCCGGCGCGATGCCGGTGCTGGACGCCGCCGGGGCGGCTGCCCTCGCCGACCGAGGCACCCTGCTGGACGCGCGAGCGGCCGAGCGCTATCGCGGTGATCACGAGCCGGTCGACCCGGTGGCCGGCCATATCCCGGGCGCGGTGAGCGCGCCGACCGACGACAACGTCTCGGCGAACGGGACCTTCCAGGCGCCGGATGATCTGCGGTCCCGCTTCGCGGCGCTCGGCGTGGCCGACTCGGACGCCGGCATCGGGGTCTACTGCGGATCGGGCGTCACTGCTGCCCACGAGGTGCTGGCACTGCACCTGATCGGCATCGAGGCCGCGCTCTATCCCGGCTCGTGGAGCGAATGGATCAACGACCCGGACCGGCCGGTCGCGAGCGGGCCGGACGAAGGCGCTCCGTCCTAGTCGCGGCTACTCGTCGTGGGACGTGCCACCGAGCATGATCTCGTCCCAGCTCGGCACGCTGGTCCGGCGCCGGTCGCGACGTCGCCGGTTGGGCCGCCGGGTCCCCGTCGAGCCCGAGTCGGACGTCGCCCGCGCGATGAGGTCCATCTCGTCGGCGCCGACCGCCCGGCTCGACTCGTCGGCCAGTTCGACGGTCGGCTCACTCGCATTCTCGTCGGCCTGCTCCGGCTCGGGCGCAGCGGCGGCGGGCCGGGACGGCCGGGGCCGGTGCAGCGGCGTGACCGAGGCAGCGGTCTCGTCGCGGCGGGAGATCAGGTCGTCGACGGGGTCGTTGAGCTCGGCCTCGGCCACCGCGGAGGCGATCGCCATCTCGGTCGGGTCGGGCGTCTCCGGATGGTCTCCGACCAGGGCCCGGGCGGGCTCGTTGTCCGCGACCACGAAACGGCCGGGCACGTCGAACACGTAGTGGGCGGGCTTGGCGCCACCCGGCGGTGTCACGACGACCGTCCACCGGCCGTCGTCGCGGCGCCACGAGTCCCAGGTCGCCTCGTCGGGCTTGGCCTTGCGCTTGCGCAGGTTCTCGTCGACCGCCTCGCCGAGCAGCTTGGCCGGACCGTCGCTGTACTTGCGCCGGACCCCGCACCGACGGGCTCGCTCGGCGATGTGCTCCCGCTCGGCCAGCACCGGCACCGCGTAGCCCATGATCTTCTCGACCGGCACCTGCGCTACCGCGGCCACCGCCTCCGGGCTCTCGCCGGCGCGAATACGAGCTTGGATGTCTCGTGGTCGCAAGGCGCTTTCCATCTGGATCTCCAACTGTCCGACTCGTGCACGGTCGCCACGCAGCGCCGCCCGCAGGCGTTCGTCAGCCAGGACACGACACTCGTCGCCCGCCTCGTCGCGCAGGATCAGGTATTTCCGATCCTCGCTCAATCCCACGAGGCGCAGGTCGCGCATCTCTCGCCTCCAGCTGTCCGTGCGCACCAGTCTCGTCGGCTGCGGTGCTCATTCCAAGCGCCCGCGCCGGTGAGTCATAGCGCCGGTTCCGGTCGACCTCGGGGCAATGTGAGCCACGCGGGCAGCATGGCCAGGAGGCCGAAGCCGAATAACACACCGTACGCCGTCGACGCGCTCGTCTCGTCGACCACCACACCGGCGATGGCCGACCCGGGTGCGACGCCGGACACGATGCCCGCGGTCACCCAGGCGATTCCCTCGGTGAGGCGGGCCGGTGGAACGGTCTGCTCGACCATCGAGACCGCCGCTACGAGCGTCGGCGCGATGGCGAGTCCGGCGAGGAAGAGCACGGCGGCGACCAGGGCCAGTCCGGGGAGGAACGGCAGCGGTGCGACCGACGCGGTGAGTGCCGTCGCTCCCCATCGCACGCGTACGGCCGGCCGCTGGCGCAGCGTGACGGCCCCGGTGACCAGCCCTGCGATCAGGCTGCCGGCCGCCATCGACGCCAGGAGCCAGCCGGCCGCGGCGGCCGACCCCGCTGCCTTGGCGTAGGCCACCGTGACGACCTCGACGCCACCGAACAGCCCGCCCAGGCCGACCATCACGATCACCAGCGGGGTGAGTAGCCGCCAGCCGAGGGGCTCGCGTACCCGCGCGCCGTGCTCTTCGCCGGTGACGTCGGGCTGGGTCGCCCGCTGGCTGGCGAGCCAGAGGGACCCGACGAGGCACAGCCCGGCCGTCGTCTCCAGCGCCACGACCGGGCTCACCTGGGTCGCCAGAACGGTCACCAGCACCGGCCCGACGACGAAGATCATCTCGTCGACCACCGCCTCGAGCGCGAACGCGGTGTCGAGCTGGCGCCGCTCGGTGATGATGTGGCGCCAGCGGGCCCGGACGTTCGACCCGATCTGCGGCATCATCGCGCCGGCCAGCATCGCGGCGGCGTGCGGCAATGGGGTCGGTTGGTCCGACTCGACGGCCAGGATCATCAGGCCGGTGCCGAGACAGAACAGCAGCGCCAGCAACGGCACCACCCGAGCCTGGCCGTACCTGTCCGCCAGCCGGGCACCGAACGGCGACACCGCCGCCGCGGCGACCACCTGCGCCGCCGACACCGTCCCGGCGAGGCCGTAGGAGCCGGTCCGATCGGCGACGAGGAGCACGATGCCGAGTCCGAACATCGAGATCGGCAGCCGGGCCACGAAACCGGCGGTGGTGAACTGCCATGCCCCAGGCAACCGGAGGATCGTTCGGTAACTGCCCAGCACGAAGTGCAGTGTGGCAGTCTCGTGGTTGCCGCTCCTGACAAGATGTCGGTATGCCCCGTCTCGAGACCTCGCCCTATGACGCCCTGCTCCTGGTGTCGTTCGGTGGGCCGGAGGCGCCGGAAGACGTACGCCCGTTCCTGGAGAACGTCACCCGAGGCCGCGGGATCCCCGCCGAACGGCTGGACGAGGTCGCCGGGCACTATGCGGCGTTCGGAGGCCGATCGCCGATCAACGACCAGTGCCGGACGCTGCTCGACGCGATCCGGTCCGACCTTCGCGAGCAGGGCGTCAGCCTGCCGGTCTACTGGGGCAACCGCAACTGGCACCCCTTCCTCACCGACACGCTCCAGCAGATGGCCGTCGACGGAGTACGGCGGGCGGCGTGCTTCGTCACGAGCGCCTACTCGTCCTACTCCGGCTGCCGGCAGTATCGCGAGAACCTCTTCGACGCGGTCGCGGCGGTCGGCCCAGAGGCGCCGCGGCTCGACCGGTTGCGGCACTACTTCAACCATCCGGGATTCGTGACTCCGTTCGTCGACGCCACGCTGGCCGCCCTCGCCGGGCTGCCCGAGGCGCATCGCAAGACCGCCCGGCTGGTCTTCGTCACCCACTCGATCCCGGTCAGCATGAACGACGCGAGTGGGCGCGACGGATCGGCCACCGGCCGCGCCTACGAGCAGCAGCACCGCGATGTCGCGGCCGTGGTGGCGACGACCGTCGCGGAGGCGTCCGGAGTGTCCCGGGAGCACGACCTGGTCTACTGCTCGCGCTCCGGCCCGCCGTCGATGCCGTGGCTGGAGCCCGACATCGGCGACCACCTGCGGACGCTGCGGGCCGACGGCATCGAGGCCGTCGTCGTCATCCCGATCGGCTTCGTGTCGGACCACATGGAGGTGGTCTTCGACCTCGACACCGAGGCGGCCGAGATCGCCGAGGAGATCGGCCTGACGATGGTCCGGGCCGCGACTCCCGGTATCCATCCGCGGTTCGTCGCCATGGTGCGCGAGCTGCTGCTCGAGCGCGCCGCGGCCGAGCGCGGTGAGGAGCACCCCCGCGTGGCGGTGGGCTCGTTGCCCGCCCACTGGGAGGTCTGCCCGGTCGGCTGCTGCCGGAACGCCCGCGAGCCGGACCGACCGGCCCTGTGCGGCCTCGACGCTCCTCGCCTGACCGGGGAGCGGGGCGCATGAGCGACGAGGCGTTGCTCGAACTGGCGCGCGAGACCGCGCACGCGGCTGCCGAGCTGATCCGCGACCGCCGGCCCGAAGGCCGAGTCGACGTCGCCGCCACCAAGTCCAGCCCGACCGACGCGGTCACCGAGGTCGACACGGCCGCGGAGAAGCTCATCCGCGAGCGGATCGGTGCCGCCCGGCCCGACGACGGTTTCGTGGGGGAGGAGGGCGGCCGGCAGTCGGGTACGTCCGGAGTCGACTGGGTCGTCGACCCGATCGACGGCACGGTCAACTTCGTCTACGGCATCCCGGCGTACGCCGTGTCGATCGGCGTCGAGGTCGAGGGAGTCGCCCGGGCCGGCGTGGTCATCGACGTGCCGTTGGGCCGGGAGTACACCGCGCTGCGCGGCGAGGGGGCCTGGCAGCGGGATCGGATCGACGGTCCGCCGGTCCTGATGCGGCTGCCCGTGACGACCGATCTGGAGCAGGCCCTGGTCGCGACCGGATTCGGCTACGACCCGGCGCAGCGGGCCCGGTAGGCGACGGCGCTGGCCGCGATGCTGCCGCAGGTGCGTGACATCAGGCGGGTCGGCTCGGCCGCGCTCGACCTGTGTTCCCTGGCGGCCGGGCGCTACGACGCGTACGTCGAGGAGGGTCTGCAGGCGTGGGACCGGGCAGCCGGCGTACTCGTGGCCCGCGAGGCCGGTGCGGTCGTGACCGGCCTGCACGACGACGAGCCCGATGAGCGCCTGGTGATCGCGGCGAGTCCGGCCCTTTTCGAGCGCTTCCGGACACTTGTGACCGAGTGCGGATTCTGATCGGTCTGATTGACCGGGTCGACCGGGAATTACCTGCCGGTCTGGTGCGTTCTACCCGCGCAACCTCGAGATGAGGCGCGGATGCGGCCTCGATGTGACCCAGATCGCGACTCGCGTCACGGAATGAGCGTGATCTTCGGCGTCGGATAGGGCACACTGTCCGCCCGCGAACCCTTTTCGGGCGTGTACCACCTGCATCGAGCACCGAGACATTCACCGCGAGAGGCGGGCCCCCTCGCGTAGGAGATTCCCATGGCAACCGACTATGACGCCCCGCGCAAGACCGAGGAAGACCAGTCCGAGGACAGCATCGAAGAGCTGAAGGCGCGGCGGCACGACAAGAACTCCGGCAAGGTCGACGAGGACGAGGCGGAAGCCGCCGAGTCGTTCGAGCTGCCCGGAGCCGACCTGAGCCACGAGGAGCTGGCCGTCCAGGTGCTCCCGCGGCAGTCCGACGAGTTCACCTGCTCGTCCTGCTTCCTGGTCCACCACCGCAGCCAGCTCGCTGGCGAGCGCAAGGGCCTCCCGATCTGCCGCGACTGCGCGGCCTAACCCTTCGCCTCGGTGCCGTCCGCGGGAGCGGGCGCATCGGGCGTCGGCGTCTTTTCGGTGCTCTCCAGCTTCTTCATTCCGGGTGGCAGGTGCCCGGTCGAGCGGACCCAGTAGTCAGCGGCCCGTCGCGTCGCGAACATCTTCGCGAGCTGCATCGCGGTTCCGGACAGCGCAACCCAGGTCGCGGCCTCGCGCCATGACACCTCGGGGTTCGACGGGTTCTTCGGCGCCTTGCGTCCGACGGCGGCCCGCCAGACGATGTCGACGGCGCGGGCGGCGGCGAGACCGGCAAAGGTGGTCGCGGCCTTGTCATAGATCTTCCAGGTGCGCTTGCCGGGCTGTTTGTCCCGCTTCGCCTTCTCCTTCGCCATGCCCTCAGTCTCTCACTCGCCGACGGTCCGCCCGGCGCGCACTGCCGCCGCGAGTCGTTCGGGTTGCCGGCTGCTGAGCAGCCAGTACGGGAC